>NZ_PTFE01000123.1:0-18496 GCF_002936975.1 Bradyrhizobium sp. AC87j1 | reverse complement strand
GGCGCCTGTTGAACGCCATCATGCGGCGGCTGTAGAGACGACCGCGGAAAGAACCATGAACCCGGCAGTGGATCACTTTTGTCTATCGGGGTTGACATCGTGCCCGCGATTAAAGAACGGACGACTACACAAGAGTGTGTAACAAAGTTCGGCACGACTTGAAATTTATCAATACTTTCAATACTATTTGGCCGGGCCTTCGCAATCCTTTCCTGGGCACCATACTCTTCAAAGTGTTTGATTGTCTGATCAATTCAGCAAGGTCAAAGCTCGGCGCTACCCAATTGGATGCAATGCTGCCTGCAATGTCTCGTCCGTGGAAGCATTCGAGAATCGACCTCGAGTCGGGTGCGTGACAATCGGACGAAATATGTCCGAAGCTCTTTGTCGAGTGTCGAAAGGGCACGCTTTTTACGCCGACTTGGGGTATGGCGGTAAACAGGTCGTGCAGTCGACGCACATAGCCGACGCGTTTAACCGTCCGGACGTCTCACAAGGTACTCGGCGTGCTTGACTCCCTACTGGTGTTCAATATGAATTTGCATGCGGGGTGGATACGGTGACTGCGGTCGGAGTGCCAAAACCGTGCCACGCCAATTCCGGCGAGATAAAAATCTATAGCAATCTCAAGAGATTGCGGGCGTAGTTCAATGGTAGAACGGCAGCTTCCCAAGCTGCATACGAGGGTTCGATTCCCTTCGCCCGCTCCAAGCTCCCCGATTGAATGTCCATTAACGACCGGACTTGCAGGCGCCAATGCGCATTCGCGCGGGTCTGAGATTCCAATATATTAGCTGCTCTCGTCCGGTCTAAACTTTCCATTGGCCTAAGCTCTGCTCATCCCCGGGGCGGCCCTTGCGCCGGCCAGCGCTTGGATGAAGGCCAGGACCTGCAAAGAGATGGACCAGCAGAAACTCGATCGCGCGATCGGTCGCCGCCTGAAGACGCTGAGGACTCAGGCGGGCATGACGTTGAACGAACTCGCGGCGCGGTCCGGCGTCAGCCGTGCCATGATCGGGCGAGTGGAGCGGGCGCAGAGCAGCGCGACGGCTGCGCTGCTGGGAAGACTCTGCGCGGCGCTCGACGTGTCGCTCAGCGATGTCGTCGCGCTCGCCGAGAAGCCGCCGGAGCGGTTGGTGCGGCTTGCCGACCAGCCGCACTGGCGCGATCCCGACAGCGGCTATCGCCGGCGGCACGCCTCGCCGACGGATGCGGCCAGCGGCATCGAGATCATCGTCGTCGATTTGCCGGCCGGCGCGCGGGTGCCGTACAGCCCCTGGGGCCGCAACGCCTTTACCCAGCAGTTGCTGATGCTGCAGGGCGCGATCGCCGTGCACATCGACGCCAAGGCGGTGCGTCTGCGCGAAGGCGACTGCCTGGATTTCGACGTGATGCGCGCGGTGATCTTCGAGAACGAAACCAAGCAGGACGCACGCTACGTCATCATCACGCGGCGCGGCGCCTCCTACGGGAAGATGTGAGATCAGAGCAGGCCTGTCATGGCCTGTCGACAAGTCCGTCAAATGCTCAGGCCGGTTGCGGGAGCGCTTGGACCTGTTCGCCGACTCAGGAGCTCACGGCCCTCAAAATGAGTTGCGCACCTCAAAACACCTCTGCTAACCTTCAGCGATGGCCGAGACTCTCACCGCGACCGCGCTGACGCTGAAGGACATCGCCCGCGAGGCGGGCGTCAGCCTCGCGACCGTGGACCGCGTGCTGCACAACCGCCCGGGGGTGCGGCCGGACACGGTGCGGCGCGTCAAGGCGGCGATCGAGCGCAACGCGTTCCAGCCGCACGTCGCGGCCGCGGAGCTCGCCCGCGGCCGCGCCCGCCGCTTCGCCTTCGTTATGCCGTCGGGGCCGAACCCGTTCATGCAGCAGATCGAGGCCTATCTCGGCGAGATGTCGGCCTGGCTCACGGTTCGCCGTCTCAATGTCGAGATGGTCGCGACCGACGTGTTTGACCCCTCGGTGCTCGCAGGCACGCTGGAGGCGCTGTCGGGCGATTACGACGGCGTCGCCGTGGTGGCGCTGGATCATCCGGGCGTCCGCGCCGCGATCAACGATCTCGTCGATGCCGGCACCAAGGTGGTGACGCTGGTTTCGGACGTGCCGTCGTCGCGCCGCCACCATTATGTCGGCATCGACAACATTGCCGCGGGACGCACCGCCGGCGCGCTGGTCGGGCGGCTGGCCGGCCAAAAGTCCGGCAAGGTCGCGATCGTCGCGGGCTCGCAGGGCCTGCGCGACCATGCCGAGCGCATCTTCGGCTTCAACCAGGTGATGGCGTCGGAATTCCCAGGGCTCAGCGTGCTGCCGGTGCTGGAAGGGCGCGACGAGGACGATCGTTCGGAACAGGTGCTGGCGCGGCTGCTCGGCAAGCATGCCGACATCGTCGGCCTTTATAACGTCGGCGCGGGCACGCAAGGCGTCGCCAACGCCTTGAATGACAAGGCCTTGAATGACAAGGCGGTGAGCGATGCCGGTCGCAACGAGGTCGTGTTCGTCGGTCATGACGTCACCGTGCTGACGCGCCGGCTGCTGCTGCAGGGCGTGATGGATGCCGCGATCTCGCAGAACCCCGGACATGAAGCGCGTGCCGCGGTGCGCGTGCTGCTCGCGCTCGCCCGCGGCGAGCCGATCCTGCGCGAACAGGAGAAGATCAGGATCGACATCGTGATGCGGGACAATCTGCCCTAGCGGCAGTGGATATCGAACGGGCCGTGGCGGAGAGCGTGACGTCAAGATCGCGCCTCGCAAAAGGGCAAAGAGGAGGACGATTTGTATCTCGGACTGGACATCGGCACATCCGGTGTGAAAGCGGTGCTCGTGAGCGAAGCCGGCGCGATCCTCGCGACGGCGGCGCGCGAGCTTGCGCTGTCGCATCCGGCGCCGTTGTGGTCCGAGCAGGACCCCGATTCCTGGGTCGATGCTGCCATCGGTGCGGTCGACGATCTCGCCGCCCGCCATCCAGGCGAGGTCACGCGGGTCCGCGGCATCGGCCTGTCGGGCCAGATGCATGGCGCGACGCTGCTCGACGAGGACGGACGGCCGCTGCGTCCGGCGATCCTCTGGAACGACGGCCGCTCGCAGGCCGAATGCGCCGTGCTGGAGCAGCGTTGCCCGTCGCTGCACGCGATTGCCGGCAATCTCGCGATGCCCGGTTTCACCGCCCCGAAGCTGTTGTGGGTCGCGCGGCATGAGCCAAAAATCTTCGCGCGAATCGCAAAGGTGCTGCTGCCGAAGGCTTATGTGCGCTATCGCCTGACCGGCGAGATGATCGAGGATATGTCGGATGCGGCCGGCACACTGTGGCTTGATGTCGGTCTGCGCCGCTGGTCGCCCCTGCTGCTGCATGCCACGGGGCTCGATCTTCACCACATGCCGCGCCTCGTCGAGGGCAGCGAGGTGAGCGCCATGCTCGCGCCGGGACTCGCGCAGCGCTGGGGCATGGCGAAAGATGTCGTTGTCGCGGGCGGCGCCGGCGATAACGCCGCGAGCGCGATCGGGCTCGGCGCGATCGCACCGGGCAATGCGTTCCTGTCGCTGGGCACCTCCGGCGTGGTGTTCCGCGTCACCGATCGCTTCGCGCCGGCGCCGGCCTCGGCGGTGCATGCGTTCTGCCACGCGTTGCCCGGTCTCTGGCATCAGATGGGCGTGATGCTCTCGGCGGCGGCGTCGCTGGCCTGGCTCGCCGGTGTGATGGAGACGCCGGCCGCAGCGCTGCTGGCGCCGCTCGGCGAGCGCGTCGATGGGCCGAGCCCGATCAGATTCCTGCCCTATCTCGACGGTGAGCGCACACCGCACAACGATGCCGCCGCCAGCGGCGCCTTCGTCGGCCTGCGCGGTGCGACCGGGCGAGCGCAGATCGTGCAGGCCGTGCTCGAAGGCGTCGCCTTCGCCGCGCGCGACAATCTGGCGGCACTGAGCGCGGCGAGCGGGCCTGTTGCCGAGCTCGATCTCGTCGGCGGCGGCTCGCGCTCGTCGCTGTGGGCGCAGATCTGCGCCGATGTGCTCGGCATTCCCGTCCATCGCATCGAGGAAGGCGAGGTGGGGGCGGCCCTCGGCGCCTCCAGGCTAGGCCGGCTCGCGGTGACCGGCGAGAGACCCGCAGCGGTCTGCACCCGCCCGCGGCGACTCGCGAGCTTCACGCCCCGCGCATCCGTCACGGAGGCCTATGACGAGGCCTATCGGCGATGGCGCGAGCTTTATCCCGCATTGAAGGAGTGCTCTTAAGTGAACGCGTCAGCCAAATTCTTCGATGCAACTACACCTGTCGCCTTCGCCTGCAAGGATGCGGGACAGGCGCCCGCGTTCCGCTGGTACGACAAGGACCGCCTCGTGCACGGCCGCAGGCTGGAGGATCATCTGCGCTTTGCGGTCTGCTATTGGCATTCGTTCTGCTGGCCGGGCGGCGATCCCTTCGGCGGCGAGACGTTCCTGAGGCCGTGGCATCAGGGCGGTGACGCGATGGCGCAGGCGCGGGCCAAGGCCGACGTCGCCTTCGAGCTGTTCCGCCTGCTCGATGTGCCGTTCTTCACCTTCCACGACGTCGATGCCGCGCCGGAAGGTGGCTCGCTCGCGGAATCCGTCGCCAATCTCAATGCGATCGCCGATCTGTTCGAAGCGAAGATGGCCGCGAGCAAGGTGCGCCTGCTCTGGGGCACCGCCAATCTGTTCACGCATCGTCGCTACATGGCGGGCGCGGCGACCAATCCGGATCCGGAGATCTTCACCTACGCGGCAGGCCAAGTCCGCGCCGCGCTGGAGGTGACGCACCGGCTCGGCGGCCAGAACTACGTGCTGTGGGGCGGGCGCGAGGGCTACGAGACGCTGCTCAACACCGATCTCAAGCGCGAGCTCGACCAGCTCGGCCGCTTCATCTCGCTGGTGGTCGAGCACAAGCACAAGATCGGCTTCAAGGGGCCGATCCTGATCGAGCCAAAGCCCAAGGAGCCGACCAAGCATCAATATGATTTCGACGTCGCCACCTGCTACGGCTTCCTTGCGCGCTATGACCTCTTAAAGGACGTCAAGCTCAACATCGAGCAGAACCACGCCATCCTCGCCGGTCACTCCTTCCACCATGAGGTCGCGCTGGCCGAGGCGCTCGGCGTGTTCGGCTCGCTCGACGTCAACCGCGGCGACGATCTGCTCGGCTGGGATACCGACCAGTTCGCGATGAACGTCCCGGAGCTGGCGCTGGTGTTTCACGAGATCCTGAACCGTGGCGGCTTTACCACCGGCGGGCTCAATTTCGACGCCAAGATCCGGCGGCAGTCGATCGATCCGGACGATCTGATCCACGCCCATGTCGGCTCGATGGATGCGTGCGCGCGCGCGTTCCTCGCCGCCGCCGACATGGTCGATGCCGGTGCCCTCACGGCGCCGCTCACCGAGCGTTACGAGGGATGGGCCGGCACCGAGGGCCGCGCCATTCTTGGCGGCCAACGTTCGCTCGCCGATCTCGCCGACCGCGCGCTTCGTCCCGGTTTCGAACCGCAGCCGCGCTCGGGCCGGCAGGAATATCTGGAATCCCTGGTCAACCGCTATGTCTGAGCGAGGCTGCTGATGGCAAACGCTGACGCGAGACCGGTCCTCGAGCTGACCGGCATCGGCAAGGAGTTCGGCGCGATCCGCGCGCTGCACGGCGTCGACATGCAGGTCATGCCAGGCGAAGTGGTCGGCCTGATGGGCGACAACGGCGCGGGCAAGTCGACGCTGGTCAAGATCATCGCCGGCAATTTCCGTCCCAGTCACGGCGAGATCCGCTTTGCCGGCGACGCGGTTCATTTCAGCCGGCCGGTCGATGCCCGCGCGGTCGGTATCGAGGTCGTCTACCAGGACCTCGCGCTGTCGGACAATCTCACGGCGGCGGCCAACGTGTTCCTCGGCCGCGAGCTGAAGCGCAGGTTCGGGCCCATCGCATTGCTTGACCACAAGGCGATGGCGGCACGCGCGCTGGAGCTGTTCGGCGAGCTGCGCTCGGAGACGCGCCCCGACGATCTCGTCAAGCAGATGTCGGGCGGCCAGCGTCAGGCGGTCGCGATCGCGCGGACGCGGCTCTCCAATGCGCGGCTGGTGATGATGGACGAGCCGACCGCCGCGATCTCTGTTCGCCAGGTCGAGCAGGTGCTCGGGCTGATCCACCGGCTCAAGGAGCAGGGTGTCGCCGTGATGCTGATCTCGCACCGCATGCCCGACGTGTTCGCAGTGTGCGACCGCGTCATCGTCATGCGCCGCGGCGAGAAGCGGGCCGACAAGCCGATCCACCAGACCTCGCCAGAGGAAGTCACCGCCCTCATCACCGGCGCGAAGGAGGCGGCGTGATGGCCATGCCCATGGAATCCCCGATCAGCTTCACCAATGTCGGCCGGATCAGATGGTGGCAGCGCGGCATCTTCGCCTCCCAGACCGGCTACGTGCTGCTCGCGCTCGCGGTGCTGCTGGTGATCATGCATTTCGCCAGCCCATATTTCTTCACCGAAGGCAACATGCAGAACGTGGCGAAGAACTTCTCGTTCATCGCCATCGCCACGCTCGGCGTCACCTTCGTCATCATCACCGGCGGCATCGATCTGTCGGTGGGGTCGATGATGTGCTTCTCGGCCATGATCACCTCGATGGTGATGACCGAGCTCTCGGCGCCCGGCTCGCCCGCAGGCGCCTTGTTCGTGCACATGGCGGCCGACGGCAAGACCGTGCTCGCCAATGTGCCCGGCCTGATCCTGCTGGTCTCGATCCTCGCCGGCCTCGGCGTCGCGCTGATCGCCGGGCTCGTCAACGGCTTCTGCATCGCGGTGCTCGGCCTGTCGCCCTTCGTCACCACGCTCGGCATGCTCTCGATCGTGCGCGGGCTCGGCTACGTCGTCTCCAACGGCCGCGGCAGCTTTCCGGGCGGGCCCGATGCCGATCGTTTCTACGCGCTCACCTCGGGTGACGTGCTCGGCGTGCCCGTGCCTTTCATTTATCTCGTGATCCTCGCACTGACGATGGCCGTGGTCCTGCATCACACCTCGTTCGGCCGCCACGTCTTCGCGCTCGGCGGCAACGAGAAGGCGGCCGAATTGACCGGCATTCCGGTCGTGCGGGTGAAGATCGAGGTCTATGTGATCTGCGCGCTCGCAGCCGGCCTGCAGGGCATCATCATCTCCGGCTGGCTCGGATCGGCGCCCGCCAACATGGCGACGTCCTACGAGCTCAACGTGATCGCGGCGGCCGTCATCGGCGGCGCAAACCTCGCCGGCGGCATCGGCGGTCCGCTCGGGGCCATCGTCGGCTGCGTGCTGCTGGAGGTGATCCGCAATGGCCTCGTGCTGGCGCAGGTTTCCTCCTACTGGCAGCAGACGCTGGTGGGCGTGATCATCATCCTGGCCGTGCTGGTCGACCGCATCCGCTCGCGGATGAGCTGAAGGTGACGTCGTTCCGGGAAAACAACGAAGATGCCGCCTGTCCGCTTCCCGGACGTTTCAAAGAGGACGGGCGCCAGAGAAGGGTGGAGGAGACAATGAGGAAACTTCTTCTTGCCGGCATCGCCGTCGCAATGATGGCAACGCCGGCGTTGGCCGCGAACTACCGCTTCGTCATCGTGCCCAAGGCGATGAACAATCCGTTCTTCGACTTCGCGCGCGACGGCTGTCTGAAGCGCGCCAAGGAGCTCGGCAATATCGAGTGCATCTACAAGGGGCCGGTGGAGCATGAGCCGGCGACGCAGGCCCAGATCATCCAGGACTTCGTCACCCAGAAGGTCGACGGGCTCGCCATCTCGGTCGCCGACGTCGCGGCTATGACCAAGTCGATCGAGGCAGCGACGGCCGCCGGCATTCCGGTCATCACCTTCGATGCCGACGCGCCGGGCTCCAAACGCATCGCCTATATCGGCACCAACAACAAGGAGTTCGGCGTCGCACTCGGCAAGCAGCTCGTGAAGATGCGCCCCGACGGCGGCAAATACGCCATGGTCTCGGGCGGCCCCGGCGCCAAGAACCTCGCCGAGCGCGTCGACGGCGTCCGCGAGGCGCTGAAGGGGTCGAAATGGACGGAGGTCGCGGGCTCCCCGACCTTCTGCAACGACGATCCGGCACTCGCGGTCCAGCAGATGACCGACATGCGCACCGCGACGCCTGATCTCGCCGCTATCGTGCCCATCGGCGGCTGGCCGATGTTCGCGCCTGAAGGCTTCAAGGCCTTCGCCAGCAGGAACAAGAAGGACATCGATTCCGGCAAGTTCACGCTTGTCGTCGCCGATACGCTGAAGATGCAGCTGGAGCTGTTGCGTGACGGCTATGCCAATGCGCTGGTCGGCCAGCGTCCGTTCGAGATGGGCGAGAAGGCGATGGACACGCTGCTCGCCATCAAGAAGGGCGAGAAGGTGCCGGAAATCGTCTACACCGGCCTCGACCTCGTCACCAAGGACAACGTCGCGCAGATGTTGAAGTAGGAGCGTCCGCCAGCCCCGCGCTCCTGCATGCCTCCCCCGCTTGCGGTTTTCGCAAGCGGGGGAGATGATCTGGACTGTTGAAATGAAGACAAGGCAATGGGAATGAAACGGTCGCGGCTCGGCTCGCTCGACGTCACTTCAATCGGTCTCGGTTCCGCCCCGCTCGGCGGATTGTTCAGCCCGGTCAGCGATGCCGATGCGGAAGCGACGATCGCGCGCGCCTGGTCGCTCGGGGTGCGCTTCTTCGATACCGCGCCGCTCTACGGCTTCGGCCTCGCCGAGCGGCGATTGGGGGGCTTCCTGCGGCAGCAGAAGCGCGACTCCTACGCCATCTCGACCAAGGTCGGCCGCCTGCTGCGCGCGCCGGACGACGGCGCCGCCGAGGACGAGCACTATAAGGGCACGCCACGCGAGCGGCCGGTGTTCGATTTCAGCCATGACGGCGTGCTGCGCTCGGTCGAGGAGAGCCTGGTCCGTCTCGGGCTTGATCGTGTCGACGTCCTCCTGGTGCACGATCCCGACGAATATTATGACGACGCCGTCGCCGGTGCCTTCCGCGCGCTCCAGCGCCTGCGCAGCGAGGGCACGGTGAAGGCGATTGGTGCCGGCATGAACCAGTCGGAGATGCTTGTCCGTTTCGCCGAGGCCGTGTCGGTCGATTGCTTCCTGCTGGCCGGGCGCTACACGCTGCTCGATCAGGACGCGCTGGATGCGCTGTTTCCGGTCAGTCAGGCAAAGAGCATCGGCATCCTGCTCGGCGGCATCTACAACAGCGGCATCCTCGCCAATCCGCATACCAGTGCGAAGTTCAACTATCAGGACGCCGATGCTTCGCTCGTTGCGCGGGCGCTGGAGCTGGACGCGCTCTGCCGCAGGCATGGCACGGAACTGAAAGCGGCCGCACTCCAGTTCTGCATGGCGCATCCGGCCGTCACGGTCGCCGTGATGGGGGCGCGCAACGCCGCGGAGGTTTCCGACAACATCGCGATGTCGGAGAAAGCGGTGCCGGCGGCCTTCTGGCAGGAACTGCGGGCACGAAACCTCGTCGATGCGCGCGCGCCGCTGCCGGGTGGGGCGTAAGGCATGATCATCGACAGCCATCAGCATTTCTGGGATCCTGCGCGCGCCGACTATCCCTGGATGGCAGCGGACGAGCTGACGCCGATCCGCCGCGCCTTTGGTCCGGCGGATCTTGCGCCACTGTTGAAAGCGAACGGCATCGACGCCAGCATCGTGGTGCAATGCCGCTCCTCCCTCGAGGAGACCGAGGAATTCTTGCGCATTGCGCACGAAAATCCCTTCGTCGTCGGCGTGGTCGGCTGGGCTGATCTGACGGATGGTGCGCTCGGCGAAACGCTCGATCGGCTTCGCGCTTCACCCGGCGGCGGCAAGCTGGTCGGAATTCGTCACCAGGTCCACGATGAAGCCGATCCCGATTGGCTGCTGCGCGAGGACGTTCAGCGCGGTCTCACCGCTTTGTTCGCGCATGATCTCGCCTATGATTTTCTCGTCCGCGCCCGCGAGCTGCCGTCGGCGATCGCAACCGCGCAGGCCTTTCCGCAAGCGCGCTTCGTGCTCGATCACGCCGCCAAGCCGCCGATTGCCGACGGCGGCAGCGACGAGTGGGCCGATCGCATCAAGGCGCTCGCGGCTTGCGGCAATGTCTGGTGCAAGATCTCAGGGCTCGCGACCGAGGCGGTCTGGAATGATTGGGATGCAGAGCGGCTGTTTCCGTTCGTCGCGCACGCCGCAAGATGTTTCGGCGAGGACAGGCTGATCTTCGGCTCGGACTGGCCGGTGTGCCTGCTTGCGGGAAGCTATGGCGAGATCAAGAACGCGCTGGAGGCTTGTCTGGCGAAGCTTGGCCCGCAGCTGCGGGACAAGGCTTTTGGCGTGAATGCCGCGCGGGCGTATCGGTTAAGTTAATTGCAGCGGATGCGCGCTCTTACCCTCTCCCCTTGTGGGAGAGGGTGGCTCGCCGCGGAGCGGCGAGACGGGTGAGGGGTCTCTCTCCGCGAGCTATCGTTTACATGTGAGTTTGCTGAAGCAACCCCTCATCCGGCGCCATAGCCGAAGCTTCGCTTCGGCGTTCTTAAGAACGGCGGCCGAAGGCCGCCTATGCCACCTTCTCCCACAAGGGGAGAAGGGAAGCAGCGGCGGCGTGCCCCCGGCCTACTCCGACATCGGCTTGTCGGAGATGTCCCAGTCCTTGCCGGTGAAGGTGGAGATGAAAAGCGTCTTCATCGGCGTGTAGTCTTCGGGCGTGTAGCTGTAGGTGACGCCGTCGAGGAAGTAGGGCGAATGGAAGCCTTTGAGGTTCGAGGCCTGCTTCAGCACGTTGGCGCGGGTGAGGTCGTCGCCACAGCGGCGCAGGATCTCGCCCATGGTCACGGCCTGGCCGTAACCGGCGAAGGCGATGGTGTTGTCGGGGTCGATGGCCGGCGTGTACTTCTTGCGCAATTCCTCGAACGCCATCACGTCGGGGTCCTTCTCCCATTTGGGCAGGCCGACCTCCTTGTTGTAGCGGATGGCGACGATGCCGGTGGCGTTCTCGAGGCCCGCGGCAGTGAGGATCGAGCGGCCGGTTGAGCCGGCGGAAAGAAGCTGCAGCGGCTTCCAGCCGAGCTCGGCGACCTTCCGGATCGACTGCGACGACGCCTTGCCGGTGGAGATGTTGTAGAAGACGTCGGCGCCCGACTTCGAGAGGTTGATGAGCTGGGAATCGACGGTCGGCTCGGTGAGATCGTAGGTCTGCTCCATGATCACCTTTGCGGTGCCGCCGGCGTCCTCCAAAACTTTCTTGAAGGGACCGAGGAAGTCACGGCCGAAATCGTCGTTCTGGTAGAGGATGCCGATCTTGGCATTGGGCTTCACGCTGACGACGTGCCGCGCCAGGATGCGCGCCTCGGTCGGATAGAGCGGCAGGCCCGCCATCGTCCATTTGAACTCTTTCGGGTTATTCCACTTCGACGCGCCGGTGTTGAGCAGCAACTGCGGCACGCCCTTGGAGTTCAGGTATTTGTGCACGGCGGTCTGCGGCGCGGTGCCGAGCGAGCCGTACAGCGCGAGCACTTCCTCCTGCTCGACCAGGCGCCGCGTCGCCTCGACGCATTTCGGCGCGCTGTAGGCATCGTCCATGGTGAGAAACTTGACCTTGCGTCCGTTGATGCCGCCCTTCTCGTTCAGCATCTGGAAATAGGCCTCGCCGATGCGCCCCAACACGCCGTAGAGCGAGCCGGGGCCGGAATGCGGCACGGTCTGCCCAATCTTGATCTCGGTGTCGCTGGCGCCGGCATCGTATTTCTTCTCCGCGGCCCAGACATACGGCGCGGGCAAGGTGGATGCGGCGATGGTGGCGAGCGCGGCGGCGCTGAAATCGCGCCGCGATGGATTCTTCGTCATGATCTGTTTCTCCCTGGCATGCGCATTGTGCTGGGAACGCAGCACGGCTCGCAAGTGGGAAGTCACGGCTTTGCGACGCAATGACGCTCAAATCGCCGGGCGCTAGCGCCTAGACTCAAGTTTTCTCGGCGACCACGACGAGGCCGCGCACCGGCTCGTTGTTCTCGATCCGTGGAGAGGCCGGCTCCAACGTCAGTAGCTTGAGCCCGGCCTTGGCGATGGCACCGCGCACATATTCCGCCGAATGGGCATAGCGCAGGCCTTCGCCGAGAACGATGCCGCTGCCATCGTGCGTCTCCAGCGTGAAGGCGAGCACGCCGCCGGATACGAGCACGCGTCTGGCTTCGTTGAACACCGGCGCGAGATCGGAGAGATAGACGAACGCATCCGCGGCGACGACGAGGTTCGCGCATCCATCGCCCTTGCTCCGCAGCCCTTCGATCATGTCGGCGACTTCGAGCTCGGCGTAGAGGTTGGTGGCGCGCGCCTCCTTGATCATGCCGGGCGACAGGTCAATGCCGATGAAATGATCGACCTGCTTCGAGAATGCGGCGGCCGCAAGCCCGGTGCCGCAGCCGAGATCGATGGTGCGTTTGAAGAAGGCCGGCTTCTTCGCGTCGACCCGCGCGGCCACCACCGCCTTGAAGATCAGCGCCGGGGCGCGATAGTCGAGATCGTTGACCAGCGTGTGCTCGAAGCGCGGGGCGTATTGGTCGAACAGCGCCTGCACATAGGCCTTGGGCATTTCGGCCATCTGCGCGTCGCCGAGCCGCATCAGATGCAGGCCGGCCCCATGGTGGTCGTCGGGATCGGACCGCCGCGCTTCTCGAAAGGCGGCGATGGCCTTGTCGCGCTCGCCGAGCCGCTGACGGATTTCGCCGAGCGTGAACCAGGCCGAGGTGAAGTCAGGCGCGAGCTCGATCGCCTGCTCTATGAGGTCAGCGGCGGCGGGCAGGTCGCCCTTGAGCTGGAGATCGCGCGCGAACTCGAAGCGGCGGTCGGCCATGAGATCGCCGGAGGACTGGAATAGGCGGAGGGGCATTGGAGGAACCGATTGTCATCGCCGGGCTTGACCCGCCTGCGGGGCCGAAGCCCCTCCGGCGCGGCGAAGGCCCGGCAATCCATCAAACAAGGAACTCTTTAGGGGGATGGATGCGCGGGTCAAGCCCGCGCATGACCGGTGAATATCGGGGCCCCGTGACTATATGACCATCATGCGCCCCCAAGACATCCTGCTGCCAGTTGCTGCCGGCCTGTGCTGCAAGCCCGGCGGCTTCCATATCGACCCCGTCCGCCCGGTCGAGCGGGCCGTGATCACCCACGGCCATTCCGACCATGCCCGCGCCGGCCATGGTGCGGTGCTGGCGACGCAGGAAACGCTGGACATGATGCGGCTGCGTTACGGCGAGAATTTTGCCGGATCGATGCAAGCCATCAACTATGGTGAGGAGATGCGGCTCGGCGAGGTCTGCGTGAAATTCCACCCGGCCGGCCACGTGCTGGGATCAGCGCAGATCGCGGTGACCTGCAAGGACACCTGCATCGTCGCCTCCGGCGACTACAAGGACGCGCCCGATCCGACCTGCACGCCGTTCGAGCTGGTGCCCTGCGACGTCTTCATCACCGAGGCGACGTTCGGGCTGCCGGTATTCCGGCATGGCGATGCGAGCGACGAGGTGAAGAAGCTACTGGCCTCGGTCGCGCTGTTTCCCGAGCGCGCGCATCTGGTTGGGGCCTATTCGCTCGGCAAGGCCCAGCGCGTGATCGCGCTGCTGCGCGCGGCCGGCTATGACGCCCCGATCTATCTGCATGGCGCGATGGAGAAGATCACAGAGTACTACCAAAGCCGCGGAATCGATCTCGGCGAGCTCAGGCCGGTGAAGGGCGTGAAGAAGGCGGCGCTCGCCGGCACGATCACGCTGGCGCCACCCTCGGCGACCTCCGATCTCTGGACGCGGCGGTTTCCCGATCCGGTCACTGCGTTCGCGTCAGGATGGATGCGCGTGCGCGCCCGGGCGCGGCAGCGCGGCATCGAGCTGCCGCTGGTGATCTCCGACCACGCCGACTGGGACGGCCTCACCGCCACCATCGGCGCGACCGGTGCCGGCGAGATCTGGGTCACGCACGGCCAGGAAGATGCGCTGGTGCATTGGTGCCAGAGCAAAGGCCTGAAAGCGCAGCCGCTCGACCTCGTCGGCTATGGCGACGAGGAGGAGAGCGAGACGCCGGCCATTGACGAGGCCGAAGCATGAACCGCTTCGCCGAACTCCTGGACCGTCTCGCCTACGAGCCCGGCCGCAACAACAAGCTGCGGCTGCTCACCGGCTATTTCCGTGAGGTCGCAGACCCCGACCGCGGCTACGCGCTGGCCGCGCTGACCGGCGCGCTCAGCTTCAAGCACGCCAAGCCCGCCCTGATCCGCGATCTCATCGCCGCGCGCACTGATCCGGTGCTGTTCGGCTTGAGTTACGACTATGTCGGCGACCTCTCGGAGACGGTGGCGCTGATGTGGCCGAAGGCTGCGCTAGCCGCCCACAACAATCCGCCGCCCCCATCGCTCACCGAAGTGGTCACGACACTGCGCACGCTCGGCAAGACCGAGCTGCCAAAGCAGCTTGAGCGCTGGCTCGACGAGCTTGATGAGACCGGGCGCTGGGCGCTGCTAAAACTCGTCACCGGCGCGCTTCGCATCGGCATCTCGGCACGGCTGGCGAAGACTGCGGCGGCCGCGCTCGGCGACAAGGATCCGCACGACGTCGAGCTGATCTGGCCTGGCCTTGCGCCACCTTATCTCGATCTGTTCGCCTGGCTGGAGGGCCGCGCCGAAAAGCCGGTCAATCGCGATCCCGCGCCATTCCGCCCGGTGATGCTGGCGCATGCGATCGAGGACAGCGATTTCGCCGCGCTCGATCCCGCCGACTACATCGCCGAGTGGAAATGGGATGGCATCCGCGTGCAGGCGGTGGCAGGGCGCGACGAGCGCGGCCACGTCACGGCGCGGCTCTATTCGCGCACCGGCGAAGACATCACGGGGAGCTTTCCCGATCTCGTGCCGTCGCTGCGCTTGCCCGGCGCGATCGACGGCGAGCTTCTGATCCTGCGAGAGGGCCGCGTGCAGAGTTTCAACGTCCTGCAGCAGCGGCTCAACCGCAAGGTCGTCTCGCCAAAGCTGATCAAGGAATTTCCGATTCACCTGCGCGCTTACGATCTGCTCGGCGACGACGAGAACGATTTGCGCGAGCTGCCGTTCGCGGAGCGGCGCGAGCGGCTTGAGACCTTCATCGGGAAGCTTAGCGATCCCCGCATCGATCTGTCGCCGACCGTTGCCTTCGCAAGCTGGGAGGCGCTGACCGCCGCCCGCGCCGATCCCGCAAGTGCCGGTGCCGGCGAAGACGCGGACGCCGTCGAAGGCGTGATGCTGAAACGGCGCGATGCGCCTTATCTGCCCGGACGTTCCAAGGGCCAGTGGTGGAAGTGGAAACGCGATCCGCACATCATCGATGCCGTGCTGATGTATGCGCAGCGCGGTCACGGCAAGCGCTCGTCCTATTATTCCGACTACACGTTCGGCGTCTGGACCGCGGGCGAGGGCGGCGACGAACTGGTGCCGGTCGGCAAGGCCTATTTCGGCTTCACCGACGAGGAGCTTCTGCAGATCGACCGCTTCGTCCGCCGCAACACCACGGAAAAATTCGGCCCCGTCCGTCATGTCGTGCATGAGGGCGACAAGGGGCTGGTGCTGGAGGTGGCGTTCGAGGGCCTGCAGCGCTCGCCGCGACACAAATCCGGTGTCGCCATGCGCTTCCCCCGCATCAGCCGCCTGCGCTGGGACAAGCCGCCGCGCGAGGCCGATCGGCTGGAGACGCTGGAGAGAATGCTGAAGGCGGAGGCGGTGGAGATTGAGGCATGAGGAAGATGGCTCGATTGCGGCCATGACGGCAGTGCGCCCCCTCTCCCGCAAGCGGAGAGGTTGGGAGCCCGCGGCACGCGCGTGCCTGAATTAAAACGCGGTAAGCTGATTGACGGTCGGGCCGGGGTTCCCCATGTGCCTCGCCGTGCCCTATAATGGGTCGAATCCCCTGAGGAGTTTGAGATGGTCCAAGACGTCAGAGATTTGCCGGCCGGCCGCAACGACGGGCTGAACCGCTTTCTCGGCGGCTCGCCGCTGGCGGTCGCGTTTCGCCTGGTCCTGCTCTCGATCCTGGTCGGCGTCGTGCTCGCCGCGATCGGCTTCGATCCCTGGAACATCCTCACCAGCATTCGCCTGCTGTTCCAGCGGCTGTGGGATCTCGGCTTCGACACCATCAACTGGCTGTGGCGCTACTTCCTGCTCGGCGCGGTCATCGTGATCCCGATCTGGCTGCTCTCGCGCGTGTTCGGCACGCCGCGCGGCCGGTGAGATTTTGAAGGTCCGCAGCCGATGCAATTGCGCTTTGTCGACTGCGGCGATGCTTTCGGCTCCGGCGGCAGGCTCAATACCTGTTTCCACGTCTCGGGGCGCGAGGCCAACTTCCTGATCGATTGCGGCGCGTCGGCTCTGCCGGCGCTGAAGCGGCTCGAGATCGCGTGCGAGGACATCGATCTCATCCTGATCACGCATTTCCACGGTGATCATTTTGCCGGGCTGCCGTTTGTCCTGCTCGACGCGCAATTCTCGCGGCGGACGCGGCCGCTGACGATCGCCGGCCCGCAAGGCATCGAGACGCGGCTGCGCGAGGTGATGGAGGCGCTATTCGAGCGCTCCTCGAAGACACAGCAGCGCTTCGAGCTAAATGTCGTCGAGCTCTCGCCCGAGCAAGGCCGGACTTTCGGTGCCGTGACGGTGACGCCCTATCCGGTCGTGCACGGCGAATCCGGCGGTCCCTTCCTCGCCTACCGCGTCGAGGTCGAGGGCCGCACGCTCGCCTACAGCGCCGATACCGAATGGACGGAGACGCTCATTCCGCTGGCACATGGCGCGGATCTTTTCATTGCCGAGGCCTATATGTACGAGAAGGTGGTCAAGAACCATCTCAGCCTGAAGACCTTGGAACAGCATCTGCCCGCGATCGGCGCCAAGCGGCTCGTCCTCACCCATATGAGCGACGACATGCTGTCGCGCCTCGAGGCTCTGCCCTATATGGCGGCCGAGGACGGCATGGTCGTCGTGTTCTGACCATGCACGCGCCCGTCCATCCCAAAGTCGGCACACGTGAAGTGTTCGCCATCGCCGGTCCGGCGATGGTCGCCAACCTGACCACGCCGCTGATCGGCATTGTCTCGACCACGGCGATCGGCCGTCTTGACGATGCCGCGCTGCTCGGCGGCGTGGCGATGGCCTCGGTGATCTTCGACTGCCTGTTCTGGTTGTTCGGCTTCCTGCGGATGAGCACGCTCGCCTTCACCGCGCAATCGCTGGGCGCGGGTGACACGCGCGAGCCGACCGCGATCCTGGCGCGCGGCTTCATCGTTGCCGGCCTGATCGGCGCCGCGCTGATCGTGCTGCAACTGCCGCTGGCCGCATTGCTGTTCGACCTCATGGGCGGCAGCGAAGGTGTGACGCAGGCCGCGAAGACCTACTTCAAGATCCGGATCTGGTCGTCGCCGTTCGCGCTCGCCAATTACGTCATCCTCGGCTGGCTGATCGGACAGGCCCGCGCCAATTCGGCTTTGTTGCTTCAGGTCGTCATCAACCTCGTCAACATGGCGGCGACGATCCTGCTCGTGCTGATCTACGACACCGGCATCGCCGGTGCCGCGATCGCCGCGCTGTTGTCGGAAGCGGTCGGGTTCGCCCTCGGCGTGATCGTCTGCCGCCATTATGCCGATGGCGGCTTCGCCGTGCCGTACGCGACCCTGCTCGACCGCGACAAGCTGTTGCGGATGCTGGCGGTGAACACCGACATCCTGATCCGCACTGCGGCGCTGATCGCCGTATTCCTGTTCTTCACCGCCAAGGGCGCGCAGGCCGGCGACGTCACGCTGGCCGCCAACTCCGTGCTCAACAATTTCCTGCTGGTCAGCGCCTTCTTCCTCGACGGTCTCGCCAACGCAGCGCAGCAGCTCTGCGGCCGCGCCGTTGGCGCGCGCGATGCAAAGGGCTTCGCGGATTCGACCCGGCTGGTGCTGATGTGGGGCCTCGGCTTCGCGCTGGTGGTGTCGGGACTGTTCGCGCTGTTCGGGCCCGCCTTGATCGATTTCATGACGGCGAGTGACGACGTCCGCCGTGCCGCGCGCGAATTCCTGCCGTTCGTCGTGCTCGTGCCCATCCCCGGCGTGTTCGCCTTCGGCTTCGACGGCATCTATATCGGCGCGACCTGGGCGCGCGAGATGCGCAATCTGATGCTGGCTTCGCTGCTGATCTTCCTCGCCGCCTGGTGGGCGCTGCAATCGCTCGGCAATGCCGGACTGTGGTGCGCGCTGATGGCTTCCTACCTCTCGCGCGGCGGCTTGCAGGCCGCACGCTATCCGGCGCAGTTCCGGGCGACGTTTTCGAAGGCGTAGCTCTCGTGTCCCGGACGCGCTGCAGCGTGAAACGCTGCTGCGCTGAGCCGGCAACTGTTATTGGGGGCCGGCCTTCAGGTACGGTTTCCTGTCGCGCATCATAGCGTTAAGGACCGTTAGCAGCTTCCTGGCAACGGCAATGAGGGCGAGCTTGGCCGGTTTGCCGACCTG
>NZ_PTFE01000122.1:0-19304 GCF_002936975.1 Bradyrhizobium sp. AC87j1 | reverse complement strand
GGCACAGATCTGGGCCGAGCTTCTGGGGCTGGCGCGGGTCGGACGCCACGACCACTTCTTTGCGCTCGGCGGGCACTCGCTATTGGCGGTGCCGCTGCTCAGTCGAGCACAAAAAGCTGGGCTGACGTTTAGCGCTGCCGACCTCTTCCAAGCCCCTGTTCTGAGGGAGCTTACATCGAAGATTCATTTGAACCGACAGCCCAGCAGTCCGCAAGTGATTTCCGTTCTGGAAACGGGATCACAGCCACCGCTCTTCTTTGTTCCCACGGGATTGGGCGATTGTTCCTATGTCCTCCCCCTCGTGAAGGAAATGGACGTCGACTGTCCGGTCTATGCTTTGCCATGGCCGCATTTCGACGACGTACGTCCACCAACTCTTGAGGCAATAGCCGCGGAAGTAATGCTAGCAGTTAGAGAGATCCAGCCACATGGACCGTATCGCTTTGCTGGATACTCATCAGGGGCAATCTTGGCTTACGCAATTGCGCAGCAGTTACTGAATCTGAATGAAGCTGTGTCATTCATGGCCTTCATGGATGCTGCGTTACCTGCAAATCGACGAAGCTTATCGCTGACCCAAACGGCACGGGAAGTGCTACTGGATTCTATGGAATTTTTGGAAGATGACAGCTTCCGGGTCTTAGAGCGATTTGCTGCAAACAGCTCGATTGGCCAACTGATTCAAAAGGCACAGCAAATTGGGGCGATACCCCTGGATCGTGATCCAGAAAGCCTTCTTCTGACGTATGAAAAGGCCGCGCAGTTCCAATGGGCACTGGACTTGTATGAAGTTCCATCTCTTGGAATCGAGATCAACCAGTTTTACGTCAACGGGCGTGTCGGCAGCCGTCGTGCACGAGGTTCAATAGGTCAGGATGCAAGTTCGCCGTTGCGGGGTTGGAACAGGGTTTTGCGTCCCGAGGCCATTCACGCCGTGTCCGTTCCGGGTGACCACACGACGATGATGAACATCCCAGAAAACCGCCGAGTTCTGGCTCGATGCCTTTCGATGGCCTTGACCAATTCACCAGACCGTCGGCGGCAATCGCAGGTGCCGCCGAGCTAACATTGTTCGGGCATCGATTGGGAGCGGCGGACATGATCTGGGATGTGGAGCAGGCCCACGGCTTTGAACACCAAGGAGTCGGCGATGTGGTAACACTCGAACATCGGCAAGTATTGCCACTCGAGTTTCGCGGGAGTGATCTCTGGCAAGTCGTCCGTTCTTTAATCGCGGGCACGGTGTCAACCCCGATAGACAAATTCTGGCCATCAGCGCCGCCACCATCGATCGCCTGCTCGTCGATGTGAAGATCGCGGCGAGCGGCGGCAGGCGGCGCCGTGCCGGATTCTATTCGGCAATCCGGCGCGAAGTCCCGATCCGCACGTTCAATGACTGGAACAGCCCGGTGCCCGGCTTCTGCGAGGTCGACATGGTCGCCCATGGCGGCACGTCGGTGGCTGGCTCGTTCATCCAAACCCTAACGATGGTCGATGTCGCCACCGGCTGGACGGAGTGCCTGCCTTTGCTGACGCGAGAAGGTTCGCTCGTCGTCGAGGCGATCAACCGCGCACAGAGCCTGTTCCCCTGGCAGTTGCGCGGCGTGGACTTCGACAACGACAGCGCCTTCATGAACGATGTCGTCGTGCCATGGTGTCGCGAACAGAAGCTCGAAGTCACTCGCTCGCGCGCCTATAAGAAGAACGATCAGGCGTTTGTCGAGCAGAAGAATGGTGCCGTCGTCCGCCGCCTCATGGGCTATGGCCGCTTCGATGGCGTCGAGACGGCGCGTATGATGGGCCGCCTCTATGCGGCGGCACGGCTCTACGTCAACTTCTTCCAGCCGTCGTTCAAGCTGAAGGAGAAGCGTCGCGAAGGGGCTAAAGTGATCAAGCGCTATCATCTCCCATCGACGCCCTATGAGCGTGCCTTGACGCATCCCAAGGTGACCGCGGCCGTGAAGAAACGGCTCCGCGATCAGTATCGCTCGCTCGATCCGGTCGCGCTGTTGGCGGAGATTCGCGCAACCCAAGAAGAACTAGGCAATCGCGTCGATCGTCGTGCCGGACAGGCGCGCGGCCTGCAACCCGCTCGCACTAGACTAGCATCCTGCCAGCGACCGCGGCGACGTTCGCGAAGACGCTCGGCAAGACCGCGACGGTCGGCGAGCCGCGTGCCACGCACCGGCGAACTCGTCGGCCCTATAAGACCAGAGTTCGCATGCCGTCCAAGCTCGACCCGCATATTGCCGCGATCGAAGCGTGGCTCGCAGAGCAGCCGCAGCTGACGGCGCTCGCAAATGTCGGCCGGCTGCGCGAGAAATACCCCGAGGAGTTCGGAAAGAGACAGCATTCGATTGTGCAACGTCTGTTGAGGGCGCTCAGACGGAGGGCTGCCGAACGGTTGGTTGCCCAGGGCGCGCTCGACGACGCCACGACGGCTGCCCCATTGCCCGCGGTTGTGGACGGCTCGGGCTACGTAGGGCCCGACCCGCCCACAGCCCCTCTCGTCGACCAAACCGGGAAAGCCATCTGGCGCGACCGATTAATCGACATCGGATCGTCATCAGCAATGGCGCCATCAGGGTAACATTCGCAGATGCGGCAATACGGGGGGGGTCCCAGTCCAACGCAGATTGACACCTTGAAGCGGAATTCCTACTTGAACGGTTCGACGAGCCAATCGGTGTAGTGCAATTCGAATTGTAAGTTTCCGGTGGCACTTCCCAGCATGCGGTAGAGCGCGTAATCGGCTAGGCCGCCCATGGCGGCGCGATCTAGTGGCAAAGGACAAGCGACTCCCCACTCGACCAGCTTCTAGGTGGACCGCGCCGGCACAGCTCGGAGATATTCTCCTCGCCCCGCAATGCTTCCAGCACCATACGGATCTTCTCTTCCGAAGAATACTGCCGGCTTGTCTGGCGCTAATGTCCTTTACCGCTTGTTCTGCCGACGCTTTGCCCAAATTTCTGCTTCATCTTCGCTCCTGTGGCTACGATGAACCAGAAATCCTCGCTCCGCCGAACCATGCAATGTGTCTCACAAGCCCTGACGGCGAACACGTGACGTTGTCCTTTTTACCCACGCCGAAGGAGGCTGCACATAGCACTGCCAAATCGTCCCATTATCGAACTGGATAGTCATGCCGTCGGGCGTGTACACTGTCCCATATTGAATGCATCAACCCAAATGCGGTTCGACGGATAGAACCAGTCTGGCCATGCACGAGAAGGTACGCCTGCCTCGCTCAAAAGATTGAGTTCGGATCCGTTTTGCGTGACGTAGGCCAAAACAGCGCCGTAGCATCTCTGAATGCACTGATAACTTCCGGTCAGATCGACCGATTGGGCGGATGCACCACTGTTCATCAACGCGCCGACGACTGCGATAGTGAGCGCGATGGGACTCGTCGTACTTGAACTTTTCATGAGAACATTTCCTTTGAACGACCCAGCGATAGTTGTCTATCAATACCTGAGAGTGCGTCGAATGCCTTTGACGAAAATCAACTCGACGTGTCTGCGAGCTCGTGCACGAAGTCTACAACTGCACAAGGCGCTCATGCGCACGCGTCAAACCTGCGGGATGATCTTGACCAAGGGAGCGCAGCGCGAAAGCTCCGTCCAATTGCGCTGCCGACGGCAACTAGGCCGCGGCACGTCGATCGGCTCCGCTATTCCCAATCCGTTGGTCCCGCATCGACCGAGTGCTCCTTGTCCGGTATCTTACAGCGGCGTCCGCTGTCAGCTTTCGGACACCCGTGACCGCCGTTTGGACCAACGTTTCTCGCGATCATATTGGCAGCTAGTATCAAGAGACGATTTGGCACGCTCGTTGCTGCTCCGGCTAATGAACGTCTGTCGCGTTTCTGCAGAGGTGCGCTACAACAGCGATCGCCTTTTCAAAGCTGCGCAAAGGCGATGGTAACAAGATTGACGGTCGCTTTCAGGCTGCTTGGCCTCCCGCGCTTGTATGACGTGTACGACAGCGCCGTCCCCCGATCGGGCTCGAGAGTATGACCAAGCTTGGCCTCAACATAGCACACCGAGAAGCGCGCGGTGAGAATGCAGACGCTCCCTCGGTTAGCAAAACCGGGCACGATACTACAATGCTGGGGGCGCACTCCAGCCGACTTGTCAGCCGGAAGGGCTGCTAAATGGCCAAGTTTCTGCAGACACGGCACTCCGGCAAACTTGTCAATCTGGATCGTCTCGAAGCAGTCTTGGGATCGGAGAATGTTGACGCTCTGGTGGCAAGCTCGCCAGAGAACGTGACCTACGCAAGTGGGTACTGGGCATTATCACAATGGATCAGAAGGGGGCCACAGACGTACGTCGTTATTCCCCGGAACGGCCCCGAGCGATCTACGGTGGTTACCTCGACCGCTCTGCTGGATCTTCTTGCCGACCAGAATGTCTGGGTGCCCAACGTCCGCAGATTTGGCTACTTTCAGATGGATCGCACAGAAAGATTGCACAGTGGCCTTGATAAGAAACTTCTGAGCCTCTTTGGCCTGCCCGATGATGGTACGCCGCTCGAGGCGCTCGCCAAGGCGCTTATCGATGCGGGCGTCGCCAAGGGACGTATTGCGATTGACCAGCTTGGACTGCTGCCGGGCAGTTGGGAACGCCTGCAAGACCTGCTGCCCAACGCGACGCTCGTCCCAGGTTGCGCCCTGTTCAGAAAGATTCGCGCCGTCAAGACTACGGAGGAGATCAACCGACTGCGATACGTCGCTCAGGTTGCTGAGCGCTCGATCCAAGCCGCGTTGGCGGAAGCGCGAACTGATATCACAGAGATTGAGATGGCGCGCGCGTTTCACCGGAAGACCGTCGACAGCGATTGTCAACCGGTGCTCGGCTGTATTGGCTTCGGAACGCGCAGTGCTATGCCCAACGTGCAGCCGTCTGACGCTCGCCTGGTCGATGGCGACATCATTCGGTTTGATGTCGGTGGGCGCTTCAGGCATTACCGCGCCGATATCGCGCGCATCGCCGTGTTCGGAGAACCCTCAGCCAGAACTAAACTGTATCATCGCGCGCTGCATCGCGGCGTTCAGGCCGCACTCGAAATGATAAAACCGGGTGTCAAGGCAGCAGACGTGTTCCTGAGGGCCGTCGATGTCACGCGAAAAGAGGGCATCAATCACTTTTCACGTTCACATGTTGGGCATGGCATCGGGATCGACGGCTACGATCTGCCCGATCTTACGCCGAGCAGTACTGACCTCCTCGAGGAGGGGATGGTCATGTGTGTCGAGACACCATATTACGAGACAGGCTGGGGCGGCCTTCAGGTCGAAGACACTGTCGTAGTGCGCGCGGACGGCATCGAAACGTTCATGACCACTGACGGCAGCTTGATGGTGTCGCCATGACGGCGGAGATCGATCTCCTTCGCTGGGAGCGTGAGCGCGCAATCGTCGCAGCCTCGCACATCGAACGCTTCGCTAGATCCCGCAAACGGTGGAGCTCTCTTTTACAAACCTGAGACGTTCCCGCTCCAAGTTCAACGGGCGGCAGAGTACATGGTTATCAGAATGTGATTTGGCGAACCAGCTGCGGCAGCGGCGCCCGGAGCCCGAAAGTTCACACGAGCGCTGTTCAGGCAGCCAGGCCCGGACTTCGTGTCTCCCAATTCTGGTAGCTATACCCAAATGAGCTATCTTGCAATTATGTAGGCGAAAGTGCCTGGAGCGGGTGTCATGGGCGCGGGCGATGCTCTAACAAATGAAGGCGCTCGTGACTCTGGTCCTGTGAACGAGTTTGCGCCAAGGTGCTTGCTCCATGTCGGTGTTGGCCGTGCAATCGGTCACCACGGTGAGTTGCTGCAGGGTGTATTCGAAGCTGACGATGGACGCCTTCATCGCGGCCTTATCACAATGCCATTTCCAGCTCGGCACTCGGTCGCGACCTTTCGGCGACGGGGTACCGCTGAGATCAAGATATCGCCGATCGGTCATACTAAGGCAGCGCGGGCGATGGCCCTGACGTTCGAACATCTCGGGTTTGTCCAATATGGAGGAGATCTCACGATTGAAAGCAATATTCCGGCGAGTCATGGCTACGGCTCTTCGACCGCCGATGTTGTTGCGGCAATCCGCGCCGTGGCGGCCTCAGCGGGGGCGGCATTTTCCCGCGCGACGGTGTCGCACATTGCGGTAGCTGCTGAAGGCGCCAGCGATCCTGCCGCCTATGATGGCCGACCGGTGTTGTTTGCTCAGCGCGAAGGCATGGTCATCGAGCATTTCACCGACGAGTATCCGCGATTCATGGTGGTGGGCTTCAGGCATCCGAGTGACCAGCCAGTCGACACCTTGCATCTGCCGCCGGCGCGTTACGATGCGCGCGAGATTGAACAATTTCGGTGTTTGCGCGGCCTGGCCGCCCAGGCGATCAAACAACAGAATGCCCGGCTACTCGGGCGGGTGGCGACCGCGAGTTCCCGGATTAGCCAGCGCCATCTCTCCAAGTCCCATTTTGATGACATGCTGCGTTTGACAGCAGAAGTCGGCGGTTGCGGGCTTCAAGTGGCCCATAGTGGCACGCTAATGGGCATCCTGTTTCCAGTGGAGGAGCCGGGCGTCACTGAACGAACCAACGCAGTAGCCGACCGCCTCAGTCATTCCGGATTTGAGCACGTTACGGTCTTCGCAACGTACGCGGATGAAGCCATCTCCTCATGAACAGCGCCGACACTTTTCTTGCTGCCTACGAAACACCGCGGCCAGCGCGTCTCGCTCCTAATCTCCTCGCTGCCTGCTTTCCGTTGATGAAGCTTATGCCGGCCCGCTTCATGATCGCCCGTGCGCGCGCTTCTGGGCGCCTTGCACCTGGCGGTCATATTGTTGAGACGACATCCGGTACCTTCGGCTTGGCGCTTGCCTTGATCGCGGCGGCGCATGGTTATGGTTTGACCCTGATCAGCGCCGAAACCTTGATCGATCGAACGCTCCGCTGCCGACTGAAACTACTGGGGGCGCGGCTCGATGTCGTGGACGATCCGGACGGTTCGGGGGCTCAGCGCTGTCGTCTGGAACGGCTACAGGCGATCCGAGAAGAACATGCGGGAGCGTTCTGGCCCGCACAGTATGATAATCCCGAAAATTGCCATGCCTATGGCAGGCTAGCGGAATGGTTCGTACGTCAGGTCGGTCAGGTTGATTGTCTCGTCGGCTGCGCTGGATCGGGAGGGTCCCTGTGCGGCACGGCGGCTATCCTGCGCGAAATCTTTCCCGACCTCGTCGTCCTCGTCGTTGACACGCCTCGCAGTGTGCTCTTCGGCCATCCGCCCGGAAAGCGGCTGCTGCGCGGGCTTGGTAACTCGATTTTGCCCCGGAATCTGGACCACCGCCTGGTTGATGAGGTCCATTGGGTTGGCGCTCTGCCTGCCTTCGCCGCGGCGCACCAACTTTGTCGAGACCATGCGCTCTTTATGGGGCCGACGAGCGGAGCAGCCGCCTTGGTGGCGCAATGGTATGCGCGCCAGCGCCCCAGGGCGGCGACGGTCGTCATCCTGCCCGATGAGGGTTTTCGATACCAAGAGACCGTGTTCAACAACAAGTGGCTCACCGCTCTGCCGGGTTGGCCGGTCGAGATTGCCGATGCTCCAGTCACAATTGAGAAGATCGCGCCAAGTGGAGAGGAGACATGGACACGCATGATCTGGGGGCGGCGGGTGTTGGAAGAGGTGCCGAGTGGAGGCGAAGTGGCACATAGGATGCTTGGCTAAATCGCCGCAGCCGGGCGGAAGCGAGGCATCGTCAACTTAATCGACCGCTGGGCGAGAAGGCGGTGCTCAGAGGTTCGATATTCGGGGATAAGGCCTGTCGTGGCGATCTCGCGCCAGGTCGCAACGGACAATCCTTACGTAGTTCTTGGAAATGATCTAAATCAATGATTTGCTAGCTTGAGAGAGGAGCAGTGCGCCGGAAGCCCGGCTGTGCGTCCCCCGTGTGAAGGAACGCTTCCGTTCTGGCGAAGATGAATATGTCGTGGCGACCGCGCCACCCCAGCGGTAGTTCACGCGGACCAAACCGATATCGACGTCCTGACTGATACGGGCAGTCCCTGCAAAAGCGCCCACCGGAACACCTACGATTCCTGTTGAAAAGAAGAAGTCTACGTCCCGATGACCCATGAACAAGTGGTCGTACTCAATGCCGATGGACCAGTTCGGAGCGAAGCCAAATTCAAGGCCCGCTCCTACCGTGCCGCCCCAACGGGATTCGCTGCCGTTGTCGATAGTCAGCCCGGTCGCAAAATCGGAGACCCGGTATTTGTCGCGGACAACTGCCGCGCCACCCTTCACATAGAGCAACACGTTATTCCAGGCATAGCCGACTTGCCCCGTGAACAGGCCGAATGCATCAAGCTTAAATTCATCCTGGACGCCTGCAAAAGCAACGTTGGCGTTGGAGCCCTTGAAATCGGCCCAATTGCCCTGCGCCTCCAGACCGAACACCGAGTTCGCTATTTGCCAGCGGTAGCCGATTTGACCGCCGACCGTGCCTCCCGTCGCATGATGGCACCCCATGCCAACGGCCGGCGCGACGACCACGCCGCCGGCATTGACCAGGTCCCAGCACTGATGCGCAGAGCCGCCACCGCCATTGATGCCGACGTAGAAGCCGCTCCAATCATACATCGGAATGACCGCCGGAGGCGCTTTGATGTAAGGCCGCGCGGCCAGATCAGCGGCAGAGGCAGGAGCAGCCAGCGTGATGAGGGCTACCGTGCCCAGCAGAACTTTTCTCATTCTCTAAACCCAGCTTCGTATCGACTTCCTTGACGGTTATTAACGAGGATTGCCTGTGACCATCTTCTCCATCAATTCCCAACGTTGGTAGTGACTGGGGCGCAAGCGTTGCCATCTGGAGGATGGCCAAAAGTTCGAGTCTGGCCGGTAGCGGATGCTTTGGCCCGCAAGGACGAACGTGTTTATAACTGTGACTGCGAGGGCCTCCAGACCACTTCACCGAGCTCCTCGACATGGCTGACACGCGAGCGGACAGTGATATTCGCGCGACCACTCAAAGGAGCCGAACTCGCCGCCAGGATCGATCCGCACCACGGCCAACCGGCTCTCCATTAGGAGACTTTAATGTGGCCGCCGCCCATCAGGTGCTCTTGGTCTTGCAGGCTGACAACGCCCTCAGCCGGATATGGGCTTCGGCTTCGATCAGTTCGTAATTAACCTCTGGAACAGTGCGCATCGCTGTTGGAAATTTAGATGTTGTCGGGAAAGTGTCGGCAACCAGGACATCGAGCGCTTTGCGCCGCATGGTTGCTCCCGATCCAAGACGAGTGAAGGATCACCGCGCGGGAGATCGGCGATTGAGGTTCAATTCGCCGTGTTCGGTCAGGCGGCTTCGGACTCGATCTGAGTGACGTTGCTCGGGGCAGTACTGCCGATCGCGATACGACGCGGCTCCTTCGCCTCGGGGATTTCGCGCTGCAGGTCGATCACGAGCAGGCTTTTCTCGAAGCCGGCGCCCTTGATCCGCCGCTTCGGGGCAAGTGCCACAACCCGGTTCAACTAATCGCTTATTAAAGACGCGGCCAAAAAGGGTTATATGGCCGGGACCAGTAGTCGCGCAGCCGTCTTTTCCGCTATCCTAAAGACGGTGCCAGCCTAACGAGGAGCGAAATGCTATGAAGCGCGATGAAATCCCAATGATGGTCGACGTTCTCAAGCAGGCTAAACAAAGCGAGGCCGTTGCGCGCGCCTCCCTTTGGGCGATTGCGAGAATGGCTTATGCTTTGCGGAATGCCGGGGTTTTGTCCGATTCAGATGTCGAAATTGCATTCGATCCAAAAGCGATCGGCTCAGCAATATCTGAAGAGTTTCAAGGTATCGCACAGCAAGCGATAGATCACTTGCGTCATCAAAGCTTGGGGCCGGTGGAGCGGCGTTGACGCGTCGAGGCGAAAACCTCGGTGAAGAACGCCCGATTGGAACGCTTCGACTTCGTTGGGTACACACTGGGATCCCGCCGCTTCCCCAATGAGGACTGGTATTTTGGTGCAGCTCCGTCCAAGAAAAGTGTGCTGCGGATCAGGAAGAAGATCAGCGAGCTCTGACGCCGGGCAACAAGGGCGCCTGGCCCGAAGTGCCTGCGCGACTGAACCGCCTTCTGGGCGGCTGGTCCGCTTACTTCAGCTATGGCTCTCTCGCCACGGCCCATCAGGTCGTTGATCGGCACGTCTGAGCTATGACGGATTTTGGGTGACGCGGTCCGATCAGGCGGCGCGGACTTCAGCGGTCGGAATGACTTCGATTCCGTCCGCAAACTTTACCCCGGATATCAGCTTCGGCAACTGATTTGTGCCCTTCAACCGTCGCCAGGTTTTAGATGCGGCGCCGACGAGCCTGAAGACCATCAACTTTGCTGTGTGTGGCGATTAACGCTCCCTTCGTTCGCACAGTCCGGTGCCTGACCGTGGCAAAGACGCTCTCGATTGGATTCGACGTACGCAGATGCGACCAGTGCTCGGCAGGGAAGTCATAAAGCGCCAACATAGCCGAGCGATCCTTGATCAGGCATTCAACGGCCGGCTTGTATTTGACGCCGTACTTCTCGACAAAGATATCAATTGCTGTTTCAGCGGCCGTCCGGTTCTGCGCTAGGTAGATGTCACGCAGATGCCTGGCCCGCTTGCTCCACGGTCGCGGGCCTTCGGACGGGCGATCACGGCAGGGCCGATGCCGGTGGCAATTTCGCGCGCCGGTCCCCGACCATCCGGCAGCGCCAGATGTTCGTCGTTTCCAGGAATGTAGTGAACTCATTCTCGACAGCGCGGGCGATCAGTTCGCGAGCTCCGGCACGCAGAATATCCGTCAGTGGATCAGCAATCTGATCGGGCTGAAGCAGAGGAAAAACATTGGTAGTCTCGTTCACGGCGTATCGCTCCTTTGGAGGTTGCTGGCAGGCTTCATCCCCCGCCTCGATACGCCGCCTTTCTCAGGTCGTCATCACCCAGTTTCCGTCATAGCTCGGCACGTCTTCGACCTCTGGATCGCGCTAGCTGACAGGCCAATTGCCGAGGAAAACCTTGCGGCGATGCTAATTCATAGAGAAGCGAAGAGCACTACCGGGCTCACGAGCAGAAGCCATGCAGTGGGATAGCTCAACCGCGAAGCAGTGGTTACTTGGAGAGCGTAAGCCGAGAACGCTGTGACACGGATGCAAAGAGGTGGGAATGAGGCCCGGCTGTTCCGCGAGATCTCAGAGCAGTTGATCGGCTCTGACAAGCGACGCGAGAAGCTTTACCGTTCGCTAAGATAATGGCTCGGCCGGAGCTGTCCGCAATGGCTCGCCGAGCTGGATTCGAACCGGGGATGTTTGCTTAAAGGGGAAGCCCCGGGGCAACCGACGGGCTCCTACGTGAGGGAGAGCTGTGGGCCCTAGGTCGCCCCGGCCTCCCTCTCTTGAAGCTGTTTGAGAACCCGCTGATATTCAAACTCGCACCACGCAAGCTCGAATGGTTCCATGAGCGCCTCTAGCCACGCCCCGGCTAAGACTGCCATTCCGACGAAAAACAGAATTCGCAACCTCCTGACTAGCTAATCAGCGGCCGACCCCGGCGATGACGAATGAGATGTCCGCTTCAGCCAGCCTCGTACCGCAGCGAAGACGATCGCGATCAGCGGCTCAATTGAACCTTGGCAAACGTCAGGCATCTAAAGAGGTGCCCGAACGATACCAAGGTTTATGGCGCTCAATCCGACACGCTGGTTTTTGCTCATCTTCAGCCACTGTTCATGCGCCGCCCCGATAATCGGCTCCTTCACCCGAAATCCGGCATAGCTCGCTCTGGCGCCTTCATCCACCGGTGCTTTGCTGAGTTCCTCCGAGAAAATCTTGCGGCTGCTTGAACCGCCGTTACGACAAGAACAGTGCTTTGAAGAGAGCGTTGACGGATGTCCATGACTTGTAGATCGCAAACACCGCAAAGACGATAGGCAGGCCGGCTTCCAGGATCATCCATGCGCGTCGCAAGCCGAGTGGCTACCGCCGCTTTCCCAAACGGCCTTCTGCTTTCTGCAGGGCCGCGTCGGCGGCATCCTTAACTTTGTGGTATGCGTCCCAATTCGAGTCCTCTTGGTCGTAGTATTCCGATCCCTCGAGCGCTTCGCGCTGACTTCTTAACTCTTCGGCGTCCGCGCCCTCTGCGGACTTCCGAGCGGCATGGAGTCGCTCATCTTCGATATACTGCGTGACCAATTTCGCTGTCTCGCGTTCGCGAAGCAGGTCGGTCCAGGTCCGCAACACGAAGCTAAGGAGCAGCAAGATGACAGCCAGCGCCATAAGCATGGCAAAAACTTCGGACCGATTGCCGAAGTCCAACGGGACCAGGCCCGTGCCTTTGAGCTGTACATCGAATGTCACGACGACCGCGCAAATCGCCGAAGCAATGATCAGATGGCGCCCCGTCCGCATCGTCTCGGCGCGCAATGGCTCGCCATACAGCCCCTCCAAAAAATCGGCGGTCGGGCTTTTAGTCGAGGCGCCATCTGTTGCATTGTCCTCGCTCACCGCTTGAGTCGCCTGAGAAATTGCTGCCGCCTTGAATGCCTGTTTCTTTCGGTGCCCGACCACTGATCCTGGCCGCCCGGCGTTGTGGTCATAGTAGAAACATTTCGGCCGCGCCGCCAGCTACGAACGGTCGAGCGCCGCTTCACAGACGGGTGCCCATGGTGTCCCTCTCAGCGACTTGCGCCACACGTGGGCGCAAGAAAGCGTGAGCCATCTTTAACCAGTCTTTAGCGTCGTTCCCGACGAACCGACCGTGCCACCGCGCAATTGACGGCGAGCAGTTTTAGTCGCGGCGAGAAACGACATGATCAACGCACATCGTGCGTGAGCGGCCAACGCGCGATTGGTACTCTTCGAGATCCACTTCGCGCGTCAGGTGCGAGTAACGAATCTTCAAAGCTGGCGTGAAGTTCGCCTTCTTCGATGCCCGCTTTGCCGCCGTCCGCACTGATGCGATGGCCGACAAAGACCTCGCGTCGGCACGTCTTGCGGTCATGTTCCCTCAGGGTAGCAGCACTATATTTGAGCCGAACCGGGTTGCCGCGCCTTTTCCATTGCGACCCTGCACGCGGCCGGAAAGGTCAGTGCGAAATCCGTCCTGAACTCATATTCTTTGACCATAGTACGGGGAGAGACGATCCGGAAGCGCCAATATCGGCGTCCACTTGGCTTCTTCCCGTACCCGCGCTTCCACTGCGACGTGTCAATCCGCACATCACCCATGTTCGGCCTTGATACCTCGAAAATTACACTCTGCCCTAGCGACCGCGCTTCAGGGCATCAACTCCTTCGGCTGGTAGGCGTTGGGCTCGCCCTTGATGTTCCGAACTGGTCCAATTCATCCGAGCGACTTACACGCCAAGTAAGCGTCGGCTCATACAGCGTGACGGACGGTTGCCCAATCGTGTGGCGGATCGAACAATTTTAGCTCCTGTGGTTGTGCCTCCAAGCGGCGCCTCAGAAATCGCCCATCAATGCGCCCTTTCCAACAACGCGCCGACCAGCCTTGATTGATCTCGCTGCCTGCCACGATCAGCATGAGCGGCTCCTTCACGCGGCGAGCAATGCGCCGCAGCGTAGCCGAGTCCAGATCGCTCATTGCCGCGGCGCCACCGGATGCGAGTGCCAATCGCCGAGGTAATCAACGTCACCCGCGCTATCCTGAAAAGCCCGCCGAATCTCTGCGACCTGCCAAGCGTGATCAGGCACGAAACAGTGTCGCCCGTGAAGGGCGTGCGGGCCGGGACCGCGAAGGTCGACTACCACCCGGTCTTTCCCCGCGCGCCCAGCCGAGAAGAACTCCGCCATTCTCAAGGGGGACAAATTCGCAAGCAAGTTTGCACATTGCCCGCATCACGTGCGAAGAAAGCAAGACGTTCATTCCCCGGCCCAAACAGCGTGGATGTGGGGGGCAATCAAACGCTCCCAGCGTGGCAGCACACGTGCTCTGTTTTGGCCTTGCAGTGTCAGGATAGACACTTGCCAGGTGCCGGGGTCGTACTTCCCTTCTGAGAGCAATCCGACCGCACTGCGGACGACTTCAAGCGAGACTTCTTGCAGATCAAAGCCTCCTCCGGTGAATGTAGGCGCATTGCACCCTAACGGCGTGACGATTCCGGTATTATCGAGACGCGGTTTGGATATATGTTTCTCGTCCTTCCAATGTTCATGGAGGCAAACCAAGCAGCTTTTGGAATCGTGAACAAAGCGCGCGACCACGCCGCCTGCGAGCCCCACGGTCGCGTAGCCTCACATAAGGCACATTCAGTTGGAAAGTGATTCCCCGAGCCAAGCCCCTGCCAGGGCGAGGGGTGGAGACTCGACGGGAAGCACTTACAGCGGACATCGCCGAGTGAAGGGATAGTCCAGACCACGAACGCCGCAAGGGTAAGAGGCGACGCGATCGGATCATGAAGCGTTTCAAATCGTCCCGTCAGGCTCAATTTTTCTGTCAGTTCATGATCAGGTCGCGAACCTTTTCCACATCCTCTCTCTCGGAGCCGTCACTGCCGACTTCCGTCGTGTTTCGCGCGAGCGAGCCTTTGCGACTTGGCGCGAGATCTCCACGACAAGCGCTCGCCGAACCTTGACCTCGGGGCTGCTCCAATTCGTTAACTTGACGGTGCCGCTTGACGAATCTCTGCGAGCGGCGCCTATATGTAGCCCGTCACGGTCTTCCATTCCCGCATCTCGTAGGATGGAAGCTAAGAGGGAACCCGGTGCGCCGGCAACGGCTATTCCGAGGCTGCCCCCGCAACTGTAAGCGGCGAGCGGTTGTCATCATGGTCACTGGCGCGACAGCGCTGGGAAGGCCGACAGCCCCAGCGACCCGCGAGCCAGGAGACCTGCCGCGACTGAACGAAAGTCCTCGGGCGGGGTGCCCCGGTGGGTCGCTTGCAGCCGGGCACATTTGCCAGCTCTCCTCGCAAGTCGTCCGCGCGGCCCCAGCGCCTAACATCGCGGGGTTGCCGATGTCGCCGTCTTACGATTTCGATCAGCATGGTCATCTCGTCGCGCCACCGGGTGTGCGGCCGCGCCTAGCGCAGGCGAAGCCTGCCGCGCCTGAGCCGTGTCTGGTGCCCCTTTCGCCATCGCCGGCTCCGCTGCCGTGGCCCCTCGCGCCATCGCCAAAGCCGCCCGACCTCACGCTCGATCCGTCGCGCGACGACTTGTTGACGTCGTTCGGCAAGCTGACGCTGACCGACCGTTATCTGCTCGCCGGCGAAACTTACCAGGACATGTTCGGGCGGGTGTCTTGCGCTTTCGCGGACGATGTTGCGCATGCCCAACGTCTCTATGATGCGATGTCCCGGCTATGGTTCATGCCGGCCACACCGGTGCTCTCCAACGGCGGGACCACGCGCGGCCTGCCGATCTCCTGCTTCCTCAACTCGGTGGCGGACTCGCTCGAAGGCATCGTCGGTACCTGGAACGAGAACGTCTGGCTTGCTTCCAACGGCGGCGGCATCGGCACCTACTGGGGCAATGTTCGCTCGATCGGCGAGAAGGTGAAGGGCGGCGTCACTTCAGGCATCATCCCGTTCATCCACGTCATGGACGGCCTGACGCTGGCGATCAGCCAGGGCTCGTTGCGGCGCGGCTCGGCGGCGGTCTATCTCGATATCCACCATCCCGAGATCGAGGAGTTCCTCGAGATTCGCAAGGCGTCCGGCGACTTCAACCGAAAGAGCCTCAACCTGCATCACGGCGTCAACGTCACCGATGAGTTCATGGGTGCCGTGGGCGCCGGCACCGCGTTCGCTCTGCGGAGTCCGAAGACTAACGAGGTCGTCCGCCAGATCGATGCCCGCCAGCTGTGGCAACGCATCCTTGAGAACCGGCTCCAGACTGGCGAGCCTTATCTCTTGTTCATCGACACCGTAAACCGCGCGCTCCCCAAGCATCAGCGCGAGCTGGGCCTCAAGGTCTCGACCTCCAACCTGTGCAGCGAAATTACCCTGCCGACCGGCATCGATCATCGCGACGAGGAGCGCACCGCGGTCTGCTGTCTGTCGTCGCTCAACCTCGAGACCTGGGACCAGTGGAGTGAGGAGCCCACCTTCATCGAGGATGTCATGCGCTTCCTCGACAACGTGCTCAACCACTTCATCACGGTGGCGCCGGACGGCATGAAGCGTGCCCGCTACGCTGCCCTGCGTGAGCGCTCCGTCGGCCTCGGCGTCATGGGCTTCCACTCCTTCCTGCAGGCCAAGGGCATTCCAATGGAAAGTGTCATGGCCAAGTCGTTCAATCTGAACATGTTCCGAAAAATCCGTCGCGACGCCGACGCGGCATCCGTGACGCTCGCGCGCGAGCGTGGTCCGTGCCCGGATGCCCTGGAACGCGGCGTGATGGCGCGCTTCAGCCATAAGATCGCAATCGCGCCGACCGCCTCGATCAGCATCATCTGCGGCGGCACCAGCGCCTGCGTCGAGCCAATCCCGGCCAACATCTACACCCATAAGACATTGTCCGGCGCCATCTCGGTGCGTAATCCGCATCTCGCCAAAGTGCTTGCGGCGAAGGGCGCCGACACTTCGGCGATGTGGCAGTCGATTATAGCACACGAAGGATCGGTGGCCCGTCTCGACATCTTGTCGGAGCACGAGAAAGCGATCTTTCGCACCGCTTTCGAGATCGACCAGCGCTGGATCGTCGAGCTTGCCGCCGACCGCGCCCCGTTCATCTGCCAAAGCCAGTCGATCAACCTCTATCTCCCAGCCGATGTCGATAAATGGGACCTTCACATGCTGCACTGGACGGCATGGCAGCGCGGATTGAAAAGCCTCTACTACTGCCGCTCAAAGTCTATCTCGCGCGCGGCGTTCGCCGGCAAGATCGGCGACAGCGACAAGGTGGCGGCGCCGCAGCCGCAGCGTACTGATTATGAGGAGTGCCTTGCATGTCAGTGATCGATCTTTCGGCCGTCGATCCGCGTACGCTGATCGGCAAGGGACGAGTGGGGCTGCTCGACTCGACCGGAACCTATGATGTCGATCGCTACGCCTGGGCTTACGAGCTCTGGAAGCGCCAGCAGCAGACCCATTGGATGGGCGAGGAGGTGCCGCTCGGCGCCGACCTCAAGGACTGGGCGTCGGACCGCGTCACCGCCAGCGAGCGCGCGCTGCTCACCCAAATCTTTCGTTTCTTCACTCAGTCGGACATCGAGGTCGGGGACAACTATCTCAAGCGCTACATCCCGATCTTCCAGCCGCTCACTGTTCAGATGATGATGTCGGCCTTCAGCAACATGGAGACGGTCCACATCGACGCCTATGCGCTGCTGCTCAAGACGCTCGGCATGCCCAAGACCGAGTTCGAGGCATTCCGCGGCTATGCCGAGATGCGCGCCAAGGCGGACTACATGCACGAGTTCGGCGTCGACAGCGTGGCCGATGTCGCTCGGACCTTGGCGATGTTCGGCGCCTTCACCGAAGGCATGGCGTTGTTCGCGAGCTTCGCCATGCTGCTCAACTTCCCGCGCCACAACAAAATGAACGGCATGGGACAGATCGTAAGCTGGTCAGTGCGCGACGAGAGTCTGCATTGTGAGGGTATCATCATGCTGTTTCACGAATGGCACCGCGAAACCGGCGCGGTGACGCGCGCTGTCCGTGACGACATCGTCGACGTCGCCAAGACCATGGTGAAGCTGGAGGAGAACTTCGTCGACCTCGCCTTCGGGCTCGGCAAGATCGAGGGCATGCGAGCTGAGCAGATCCACGCCTACGTCCGCTATGTCGCCGACTGGCGACTGACCCAGCTGCGGATTGCCCCGGTCTTCGGCTTCTTCGAGGCCAAGGAGGGCGGATTCATCCAGCTCAAGGCGCATCCATTGCCGTGGCTTGTCGAGATTCTCAATGGTGTCGAGCACGCCAACTTCTTCGAGCAGCGCGCCACGGAGTACTCCAAGGCGGCGAGCCGCGGCAGCTGGGACGGCGAAAACGGGGTGTGGGCGGCTTTCGGCCGTATCTAGCCCATCTTTATTCATGAAGGGCCTGTAGGTGGCTGGCGAATGTGGTGTAAGCCGCCGATGGGACGTGGGATTCGGTTGCTGAGACCAATTCTGCGCTGACATCATCGAGGTAACCACACCGGCCATGGTCGACGATACGATTCTGCCCTTCCTGTTTCGAGCGGTCAGGCGCAAGACGATCACAGCCGCCTTTGATGGGGGGGCGGCTGTTTTCAGCGGCTATGATGTGGAGGGCTCTACAACCCGAACCCGCTCGAATGCGACAGGGGACCAGAGGACTTCTCGTTCCGTGGATTCATAGCACCCGAAGGATCATTGAAATCCCTTGGCTGCGTTCAAAAGCGCCCGAGCCTATCCGGCGGCGTCCCGACCATCGACCGCGCCTCCGGCGGGTCGAACATAGGGCGATCAGGCCAGCCTAGCTGTCCTCTCACCGATGACATTTCTAGTGAGCGGAACCTGCGACTTGTCTATCAGGCGCCGACACCGCGAATTTGGTGAGACCCTGTGCGGGACCGCCGAACTCGCCGTCGATCGTCGCGGACACTCCGCGGTGAGCTGCGTCATCCAACTACAACAGCGATTGTGAGAAACTTCACGATACAACCTCGGCCTGAGGCTTAGGTTAGGGTGCATCGAGTAGTGCTACGGATGTGCTGGCCCCTATTTGGTCACCACTTTGCATGTCCCGCAGCGATAAGCGATCGAGGCATCTTCGGGTTTCGCTTCCCTCGGAGTTTCAGAAGCGGGAGAAGCACATGGTGGGACGTCTTCCAGAACGTCGGATTGATCTAAAAGCGCGGCTCGAGAGTGGCGGGCCGCGCAAACGTCTTGCCATCGACGGGGGCGGAATCCGAGGGGGCCTCTCGTTGAAACTTCTAGAGGAAATCGAGCGGTTGCTAACCAAGGCAAGCAACCGCGCCGACTATCGTCTGGCGGACTATTTCGACTATGTCGCCGGAACCAGCACCGGCGGCCGCGCCGGAGAGCGCCGCCAAGCCTGAACCAACGAACCACGCCGTCTTGCTGTCCACACCAGCGGGCTTGCGGGGGCGAGCAAAGGCTTCGTAGTTCCCACTGCTGTAATACATCGCAACGTCAGAGCTTGTTTTATGTGACAATTGGTCCGCTGCTAGTCAGAAGATGCTTTCGGGCGCCTGACACTTGTACGGGACGCCGATCGTCAGACCGCCATCGACGACGATTTCGGAGCCCGTAAGATAAGAGGACTCGTCACTGAGCAGGAACAACACTACCTGTGACACTTCCGGCGGCTCGGCTGCCCGCCCA
>NZ_PTFE01000121.1:0-19675 GCF_002936975.1 Bradyrhizobium sp. AC87j1 | reverse complement strand
GTGCCCGAGCGGAGAGATCACCCCACCCCGCTCGCGCTGCGCGCGATCGACCCTCCCCCTCCAGGGGAGGGTAAGAGAGAGATCAATTCGTCGGCAGCGGGACCTGGTCGTCGATCAGAGCATCCAGCGTCGCCTTCACGTCGACCTTGGCATCGACGACACCGGCCTGTTGCAGCGCGAGGCCGGCGGCGAGGATCGACTCGCGCTGCGGCGCGCCGATGCGGCTGTGGGTGAGCTCGGTGCGCTCCTTGAGCTGCTTGTCGACGACGGCCTCGGGGAGTTTTGTGACCGCGATGAAGGTCTTCTTCAGCTCGTCGTAATTGGCCAGCGAATATTTGCGCGCCTCCTCATACACCGCGAGGACGCGGCGGGCAGCGTCGGGATGGTCCTTCAAAAACTGCTCGCGCACATTGAGGATGCCCCAGGTGTTGGCGTCGGCCTTGCGGTAGAACAGCTTTGCGCCCTCCTCGACCTCGGCCTGCGCCATCATTGGATCGAGGCCGGCCCAGGCATCGACGTCGCCGCGGATCAGCGCGGTCTTGCCGTCGGCGTGCTGGAGCAGCACCGGGGTGATGTCCTTTTCGGTGAGGCCCGCCCCGAGCAGCGCGCGCACCAGGAAGATGTGCGGATCGGTGCCGCGCGTCACCGCGACGCGCTTGCCCTTGAGGTCGGCTACGCCGGCGATCTTGGAATCCTTTGATGTCACCAGCGCCGTCCACTCAGGGCGCGAATAGACATAGATCGACTTGATCGGGTTGCCGTTGATGCGGGCGACCAGCGCCGCCGAACCCGCCGTCGAGCCGAAATCGATCGAGCCGGCGTTGAGGAATTCGAGCGCCTTGTTGGAGCCAGCCGACTGCACCCAGGTGACGGTGATGCCGTCCTTGGCGAACTCCTTCTCCAGGAGCCCCTTCTGCTTCAGAACCATCGACACCGGATTGTAAGTCGCCCAGTCGATGCGGATTTCCTTGAGCGGATCGGCCGCCTTGGCCGCGGGGGTCACGGCGAGCGCAACCGCCCCCGCCAACAGAATGCGTCGTGTAATTCCGGGCATGCCCAGCCTCCTCCAAAACTTCATTGTTTTTCAATGAGTTATATCTAGAGGTCAACGAGAAAATCCGCCCCTCGAAAGCGCGCCGGCCGAGAACAGATTTGCCCAAAGCCGAACCTTTCCAGCATGGAACGACTATTGCCAGAGAATGGCGGGTGACAGCGCCTGTCACCTCTTATATCCGGTGAGACATGGACAGCGTCGCGACTGAGCACAAGGCCGAGGTGGACGATCGTTTCGACACTGCGCGGATCACCGCCGCGGTCGATGCGCTTGCCGAAAAGCACCAGGGACGCGAGGACGCGTTCCGCACCGCCATGGCGCAATTGCTCAAGGCCGAGCTGATCGCGGCACGCGCCGCGGCACAGGAAATCCTTCTTAAGGACCGCCACGGCCGGCGCTGCGCCGAGCGGCTCTGCCACGTGCAGGACGAGATCATCCGCATCCTGTATTCGGCGGCGACCCGCCATCTCTACCGCTCGCCGATCCCGAGCGGTGCCGAGCGCATGGCGGTGGTCGCGACCGGCGGCTACGGCCGCGGCCTGATGGCGCCCGAATCCGACATCGACCTGTTGTTCATCCTGCCCTACAAGCAGACCGCCTGGGGCGAGCAGGTCGCCGAAGCGATCCTCTATTGCCTCTGGGACATGGGGCTGAAGGTCGGCCACGCCACGCGATCGGTGGACGAGTCGATCCGGCAGGCGCGCGGCGACATGACCATCCGCACCGCGATCCTGGAGACGCGCTTCCTCACCGGCGACAAGCCGCTCTATGAGGAGCTGGTCGCGCGCTTCGACAAGGAGGTCGTGCAGGGCACCGCGTCCGAATTCGTCACAGCCAAGCTCGCCGAGCGCGAAGAGCGGCACCGCCGCGGCGGCCAGTCGCGCTATCTGGTCGAGCCCAACGTCAAGGACGGCAAGGGCGCCTTGCGCGACCTGCACACGCTGTTCTGGATCGCCAAATACGTCTACCGCGTCCGCGACACCGGCGAGCTGGTCGAGCGCGGCGTGTTCGATGCGCAGGAATACCGCAGCTTCCGCCGCTGCGCCGATTTCCTCTGGTCGGTGCGTTGCAATCTGCACTTCTACTCCGGCCGCGCCGAAGAGCGTCTCTCCTTCGACCTCCAGCGCGAGATCGCGGTGCGGCTCGGCTACACCTCGCATCCCGGCATGCAGGACGTCGAGCGCTTTATGAAGCACTACTTCCTGGTCGCCAAGGAAGTCGGCAACCTCACTGCCATCCTCTGCGCCAAGCTCGAGGACCAGCAGGCCAAGCCCGCGCCGGTCTTGAGCCGGATGATGGCGCGGCTGCGGCCGACCGCGGCGAAGCGGCGCGTCCCCGACAGCGACGACTTCATCGTCGACAACAACCGCATCAACGTCGCCGCGCCCGACGTGTTCAAGCACGACCCGGTTAATCTGATCCGCATCTTCCGCCTGGCGCAAAAGAACAACCTCGCCTTCCATCCGGATGCGATGCGCGACGTGACGCGGTCGCTCGGCCTGATCAACGCGCAGATGCGCGAGAATCCCGAGGCCAACCGGCTGTTCATGGAGATCCTGACCTCCGACAACGCCGAGATCGTGCTGCGGCGGATGAACGAGACCGGCGTGCTGGGCCAGTTCATCCGCGCCTTCGGCAAGATCGTCTCGATGATGCAGTTCAACATGTATCATCACTACACCGTCGATGAGCATCTGATCCGCTGCATCGGCTTCCTCCAGGACATCGAGCGCGGCGGCATCGAGGAGTTCACCCTCGCCAGCGATCTGATGCGCAAGTCCCGGCCCGAGCACCGGTCGGTGATCTACATCGCAACGCTGCTGCACGATGTCGCCAAGGGCCGACCGGAGGACCACTCGATCGCCGGCGCCAAGGTGGCGCGCCGGCTGTGCCCGCGGCTTGGGTTCAGCCCGGCCGACACCGAACTCATCGCCTGGCTGATCGAGGAGCATCTGACGATGTCTACGGTCGCGCAGTCGCGCGACCTCTCGGATCGCAAGACCATCGAGAATTTCGCCGCCGTGGTGCAGTCGGTCGAGCAGATGAAGCTGCTGACGATCCTGACCACCGCCGACATCCGCGGCGTCGGTCCCGGGGTTTGGAACGGCTGGAAGGCGCAACTCTTGCGCTCGCTGTACTACGAGACCGAGCCGGTGCTGACCGGCGGCTTCTCGGAAGTCGACCGCGGCAAGCGCCTCACCGCCGCTTACGCCGAATTCCGAAATGCCTTCGCCGAATGGCCGGCGGAGGAGCTCGATGCCTATATCGGCCGGCACTATCCGGCCTACTGGCTCAAGGTCGAGCTGCCGCGAAAAATCCGCCACGCCCGCTTCGTCCGCTCCAGCGAACAGGCCGGCCACAAGCTCGCGATCAATGTCGGCTTCGACGAGGTGCGCGGCGTCACCGAGTTGACGATCTTCGCTGCCGACCATCCCTGGCTGCTGTCGATCATCGCCGGCGCCTGCGCCTCGGCCGGCGCCAACATCGTCGACGCCCAGATCTACACCACGACCGACGGCCGCGCGCTCGACACCATCTCGATCTCGCGCGAATACGACCGCGACGAGGACGAGGGACGGCGCGCCACGCGCATCGGCGAGATGATCGAGGACGTGCTCGAAGGCAAGCTGCGCCTGCCCGAAGTGGTGGCGCGGCGCACCGTGCGCAGCAAGGCACGGCCCTTCGTGATCGAGCCGGAAGTGACCATCAACAACCAATGGTCCGACCGCTACACCGTGATCGAGGTCTCCGGCCTCGACCGGCCCGGCCTGCTCTACGAGCTGACCACCGCGATTTCGAAGCTCAACCTCAATATTGCGTCAGCCCACGTCGCGACCTTCGGCGAGCGCGCCCGCGACGTGTTCTACGTTACCGACCTCCTGGGTGCGCAGATCAGCGCGCCGACCCGCCAGGCCGCGATCAAGAGCGCGCTGACCCATGTGATGGCCGGCGACAAGGCGGTCCAGCCGGCGGCGTGACTTTCCTTCGTCACTCCGCGCTCGCGGCTAATGGGCCCTGCCCCCTAACTATCTTCGCGCCGACTTTTGTCCAGAGTGTCGTAGCGCGTTCACGAGCGCAGACAGCGCGGCTGGTTGATGCTGACGGCTGGGATAATACATGAAGAAGCCGGGAATTGGCGGCGTCCAATCCTCCAGCACCCGAATAAGACGGCGCTTCGCAATATGTTCGGCGACCTGCTCTTCATAAGCGAGTCCGATACCAACTCCGGCGAGCGCCGCCTGAATCACCAGGTGAGTGTCGTCAATGATGAGCGGGCCATTCACGTTGATCGTGACCGACTTTCGTCCTTGCTCAAACTCCCACCGATATGGACCACCTGCGAGGCGCAGGGTCATGCACCGATGATCGCTCAGATCCTTCGGCTTTTCGGGGATGCGCCGTGAAGCGAAATAGCGCGGCGACCCTATGACCGCCAATCGCAGTTCGGGCGTGACGCGAACCGCGATCATGTCCTTTTGAATGTACTCGCCAAGCTGAATACCGGCATCGAACTCGCCTGCAACGAGGTCCACTGGGCCAGTGACGGTGACGACGTCCAGAACGATGTCGGGGTAGGCCTCAGCGAAAGCCCTGAGACGCGGTAACAGTACCATCACCGCAGCCGATCGCGACATGACGATTCGAAGGCGACCTTCGGGCCGGCGCCGAATGCTTTGGGCTTTGTCGAGGGCATGACGAATTTGCTCAAGTGCCGGAGACAGATCTTCCAGGAGAGCCGCTCCCGCAGCGGTCGGCGCAACGCTCTTGGTCGTTCGAGCAAGCAGCTTCAGCTCGAGCCGGTGCTCAAGCCTCCGGATCGTGTGGCTCAAGGCAGACTGCGACACACCCAGCTTTATCGCGGCGCGTGTAAAGCTTCGTTCGCGGGCCACGATTGCAAACGCGGCGAGGTCGTTCATTTCGTCTGTCATCATCATGAATATCGCTCATGAGCCCATGCCATTCAAGACGCCTAGTCTCATAAGTCACCTTGCCGTAGGTTTTTGCGCGAGCACGGGAGACGGACCTGCACTGCTTCTGCGCGGGGAGCGGACCGACGCTCGGCACAGCTGGCCGGACCGCATGAATGAGTCCGGTACAAGAGCCTTGAGGATGACAATGGATACGGACGTTTCCGCCTTGCGCTCGCTTGCACAGACCTATTTCGATGCTGCCTATGAAATGGATGCTGAGAAATTTGCATCCATATTTCACCCCTCGAGTTCCGTGACGAAGGTCGCCGAGGACGGCAAATTGGGCGTGACGCCGATTGCGTCCTGGCTAGCAGTGGTCCGCAACACGAAGGCTCCGAAGCAACAGGGCTTCGAGCGCGAAGATCAGATCCTATCAATAGACGTTGAAAGCGAGCTCGCGCTTCTGAAAGTCAAATTGCGCATTCCGCCGCGCTCCTTCACAGACCTGCTGTCATGCTTGAAGGTGAACGGGACCTGGAAAATAGTTCAGAAAGTGATGACGTCGAAAGTCTGACGGTTTCGTTACGTCAGGCAGCGTCCATGAGGCAGGGGCGGCCATGGGCGCGGTTCGCTCGACACATTCTCAACCGGACTCTCAGACCTCCACCCCCTCATGCCGCAACAGCCAGCGCTTGCGCTCGAGCCCGCCGCCGTATTTCACCAGCGAGCCGTCCGCGCCGATCAAGCGGTGGCAGGGCAGCACCACGCTGATCGGATTGGAGCCGTTGGCATGACCGACGGCACGAATGGCTTTTGGCAAGTCGATCTTTGCGGCCAGCGCGCCGTAGCTCATCGTGGTGCCGGCGGGGATGTGAGCCAGCGCGTTCCAGACCTTCTGCTGGAACGGCGTGCCGGCGATGCGCCATGCGATGGCCGAGAGCTGACCGAGATCGCCTTCGAAGTAACCCGACAGCGCCGTCCGCATGGATGCAGGCGCAGGCCGGTCACTGAGATCGACCGCACCGTAGTGCAAGCGCAAGAGCTCGCGCATGCGATGCTCATAGTCTTCCCAGTCCAGCGCGCGTAGCGCCCCCTCGGCATCGGTGATGAGCAAAGCAATCCCGATCGGCGTCGTCAGGCGATCGAGGCCGAAGCTTGCAGACGGTTTGGTTGATCGCCCGGGCATGGTGGCACCATTGCATCGAAACATGCCATCGCACTTGCCATGCCGGCCGTGCTATCGTCCACCCGAAAGCTGACGCTGGGGGAGCTCAACTTGATCCTGATCGCCAATATCCTGGTGGCGCTGGTCGCCGCACTGCACGTCTTCTTCCTGATCCTTGAGATGTTCCTCTGGGACAAGCCGCAGGGCCTGAAGGTGTTTCGCAATACGCCGGAGAAGGCCGAGATCACGAAGGTGCTGGCCGCCAATCAGGGTCTCTATAACGGCTTCCTCGCCGCCGGCCTGATCTGGGGTCTCATCCACGGCAACCCGGCCTTCGCATTCCAGATCAAGGCGTTCTTCCTGCTTTGCGTGATCGTGGCCGGCGCCTATGGTGCCGCGACCGTCAGCAGCCGCATCCTGATGGTGCAGGCGCTGCCGGCGGCGCTCGCGCTGGTCGCGTTGTTCCTGGCCTGAGACGCCCGACCTAGGACTCCCTGGCCTGAGACGCTACGGCGCAGCGCCGCGATCCTTGCGCGGCGGCGAAGCTTCCTCCACAATCTTCGGCAGCGATGGCAACCGTTGCAATCAACGGGAAAAGACCATCGGCCGAAAATTCCGTCAGGAGGAACAACCAACATGACCAATCGCAGAGCCTTCTTAGCTGCCACGACAGCGCTCGCCTTCGCGTTCTCCGCGAACCAAGCCTTCGTAAGCGAAGCCTTCGCCCAGAAGAAATACGACACCGGGGCGACCGACACCGAGATCAAGATCGGCCAGACCGTGCCGTTCTCCGGCGCCTACTCCGTCTACGCCAATATCGGCAAGACCCAGGCCGCCTACTTCAAGATGATCAACGATCAGGGCGGCATCAACGGCCGCAAGATCAATCTGATCCAGTATGACGACGCCTATTCGCCGCCGAAGACGGTGGAGCAGGTGCGCAAGCTCGTCGAGGGCGACGAGGTGCTGTTCACCTTCCAGCTCATCGGCACCGCGGCCAATGCCGCCGTGCAAAAATATCTCAACGGCAAGAAGGTGCTGCAGTTGCTGGCCTCGACCGGCGCGGCCCGCTTCAACGATCCCCAGAACTATCCCTGGACCATCGCCTACAATCCCAACTACGTGTCCGAGGGACGCATCTACGCCAAATACATTCTCAAGGAGCATCCGAGCGCCAAGATCGGCGTGCTCTACCAGAACGACGACATGGGCCGCGACTATCTCGCGGGCCTCAAGAGCGGCCTCGGCGACAAGGCTGCCAGCATGATCGTCGGCGAGGTCTCCTACGAGGTCACCGACCCGACCGTCGATTCCCAGGTGGTCAAGCTGAAGTCGATGGGCGTCGACGTGTTCTTCGATGCCTCGACGCCGAAATTCGCGGCCCAGGCGATCAAGAAGCTCGCCGACCTCGGCTGGACGCCGGTGCATATCCTCGACATCAATGCGAGCCCGATCTCGGCGACGCTGAAGCCGGCCGGCCTCGACATCTCCAAGGGCATCATCTCGACCCAATATGGCAAGGAGCCCAGCGATCCCCAGTGGAAGGACGATCCCGGCGTGAAGGCCTTCTTCGCCTTCATGGACAAGTATTTCCCGGAAGGCGACAAGCTCAACACCGTCAACACCTACGCCTATTCGGTGGCGGAGCTGCTGGTGCAGGTCCTGAAGCAATGCGGCGACGATCTGACCCGTGAGAACATCATGAAGCAGGTCGCCAACATCAAGGACTTCACGCCGAGCTTCGCGCTGCCCGGCATCAAGATCAACACCGGGCCGAACGACTTCCGTGTCAACAAGCAGATGCAGATGATGAAGTTCAACGGCGAACGCTGGGAGCTGTTCGGACCGATCATCGAGGACACGGGACCGTCGGGCTAGTTCCGATCTCGTAGGGTGGGTTACGCCTGGCGGACTGCGCTTCGCGCAGCCCGCAAGGCTAACCCACCCTACGAACGCCCACCTTGCGTCGCAACAATCGTTCCTCCACACTCGCCCTCAGCGATGGCATCGGACGCACCGTGCGGCCGGCAGATCATCGGCAAAAACAGACTGAGGGAATTGCGAATGAGGAATGGAAAGCTGCATCTGGCCACGGCGCTTGCTCTGGCGCTGTCGATTTCAGCGGCCAATGCCCAGAAGAAATATGATCCGGGCGCCAGCGACACCGAGATCAAGGTCGGACAGACTGTGCCGTTCTCGGGGCCGGCATCGGCCTATGCCACGATCGGCAAGACGCAGGCCGCCTATTTCAAGATGATCAACGACCAGGGCGGCATCAACGGCCGCAAGATCAACCTGATTCAATATGACGACGCCTATTCGCCGCCAAAGGCGGTGGAGCAGGTGCGCAAGCTCGTCGAGAGCGACGAGGTGCTGCTGACCTTCCAGATCGTCGGCACGCCGTCGAACGCAGCCGTGCAGAAATATCTCAACTCCAAGAAGGTGCCGCAGCTGTTCGCCGCCACCGGCGCCTCGAAGTTCACCGATCCGAAGAACTTCCCGTGGACCATGGGCTACAACCCGAACTATTTCGTCGAGGGCCGCATCTACGGCCAGTACGTCCTGAAGGAGCATCCGAACGCTAAGATCGGCGTGCTTTATCAGAACGACGATCTCGGCAAGGACTATCTGAACGGCATCAAGGCCGGCCTCGGCGACAAGGCTGGCAAGATGATCGTGACGGAAGCGTCCTACGAGGTATCCGATCCGACCATCGACTCGCAGATTCTCAAGATCAAGGATGCCGGCGCCGATCTGTTCTTCAGCGCGACCACGCCGAAGCAGGCCGCGCAGGCGATCAAGAAGATCGCGGAGATGGGCTGGCATCCGGTGCAGATCGTCGACATCAACGCCACCTCGGTCGGCGCGGTGATGAAGCCGGCGGGCCTCGAGGCGTCCAAGGGCGTGATCAGCGTCAACTACGGCAAGGATCCGCTCGATCCGGCCTGGAAGGACGATGCCGGCATGAAGAAATATTTCGACTTCATGGCGAAGTACTATCCTGACGGCGACAAGGATTCGAGCTTCAACACCTATGGCTACGGCACCGCCCAGCTGCTGGTGCACGTGCTGAAGCAGTGCGGCGACAACCTGACGCGCGAGAACGTCATGAAGCAGGCCGCGTCGCTGAAGGACTTCATCGGCGACATCGCGCTGCCCGGCATCAAGGCCAACACCTCGGCGACCGACTACCGCGTCAACAAGCAGCTTCAGATGATGAAGTTCAACGGCGAGCGCTGGGAGCTGTTCGGCCCGATCCTGGAGGATGCGGGTCCGGCGGGTTAGGCGAAGAGTTCTGAAATGCAATCGGCGGCCTGCGGGCCGCCGAACTTTTTGGAGCTATCCCCGTCACCCTGAGGTGGCCGCTTCTTCAGCGGCCCTCGAAGGGCGACGGCCCCGCGTGGTGGCCGTACATCCTTCGAGGCTCGCAAGAGCTCGCACCTCGGGATGACGGAGAGAGATCGCCGATTTGGCGGCCTACTCCGGTATCTCTCCAAAATTCTTCCCGATCGGCAGCACGGCGTGCCGGATCAGCCGCGAGTCCTCCACAGCAGCCTGGCGATGCTTGACCGCCTCGCGGTAGACGGGATCGCGGATCATCTCGACGAAGGCTCCGACATCAGGATATTCGGCGATGAAGCAATGGTCCCAGCGCTCGTCCTGCGGACCGATCAGCATCAGCTCGAACTTGCCCTGCCAGACGATCCGGCCGCCGAGGCGCTCGAACACCGGGCCGCTCTCGCGGCCATAGGCCGCGTAGGCTTCGGCGCCGCTTGCCTTGCGGCCGTCCGGATAGGCCGCCTCCTTGCGCAGGCGCACCAGATTGAGCATGTGGATCGGCCCGGGACGGTCGTTCTCCCGGAATTGCGCAAAAATCTCCTTGGTCGGATCGATATGGCCCATGTGTGTTTCCTCTGCGTGTTTCCTCGTGTTTTGTGCCGGCGATCCTAGCTCCGTCGTCCAATCAGCGGAACTGCAGCGGGCGAATGCCCCACCTCCTAATCGCGCGTTAAGGTCTGGGTAACCGGGCCTTAAACAGCGACCGCTAGCGTGCGGCGGGGCGGGCTGACCGGGCGTTTTTGCGTATGGCGTGGGGAAAGAAAAAGGGTGGGCGGAAGGAGCCGCTGTTCGGCTTGCCCGCGGCGCTCGCCGATCTGCGCCTGACCGCGGCGGATCGCATCCCCGGCGGCGACGACAAGCCGAAGAAATCAACGAAATCATCTGCCAAGCGCAAGAGCGAGGATTCCGGTGACGAGCCGCCGCGCGAGCGGAAAGCGCAAGCCAGCCGCAGCGGTGCCAAGCGCCGGTCGAAGTCACGTATTGGCGCCAGCATCGGCCGCCTGGTCTATTGGGGCGCGGTGCTCGGCCTGTGGGGCGCGATCGCCGTGATCGGCGTCGTGATCTATGTCGGCGCCCATCTGCCGCCGATCCAGTCGCTGGAGATCCCCAAGCGGCCGCCGACGATCCAGATCGTCGGCATCGACGGCAGCATGCTGGCGCAGCGCGGCGAGATGGCCGGCGCCAATGTCTCGCTGAAGGATTTGCCGCCGTATCTGCCGAAGGCCTTCATTGCCATCGAGGACCGCCGCTTCTATTCGCATTTCGGCATCGACCCGATCGGCATCCTGCGCGCCCTCGTCACCAACGTCATGCATCGCGGCGTCTCGCAGGGCGGCTCGACGTTGACGCAGCAGCTCGCCAAGAACCTGTTCCTGACCCAGGAGCGCACCATGCAGCGCAAGCTGCAGGAGGTGGAGCTCGCGATCTGGCTGGAGCGCAAGCACTCCAAGAACGAGATCCTGGAGCTCTATCTCAACCGCGTCTATTTCGGCTCGGGCGCCTATGGCGTCGAAGCTGCCGCGCAGAAATATTTCGGCAAGTCGGCGAAGAACGTCACGGTCGCCGAGGCCGCGATGCTGGCCGGTCTCGTCAAATCGCCCTCGCGCCTTGCGCCGAACCGCAACCCCGAAGGCGCCGAAGCGCGCGCGCAAATCGTGCTTGCGGCGATGGCGGACGCGAAGTTCATCACGGATGCGCAGGCGCAGGCCTCGATCGGCCATCCCTCCTACAATGTGAAACCGGTCGGCGCCGGCACGGTCAATTACGTTGCCGACTGGATCGGCGAGGTGCTGGACGATCTGGTCGGCCAGATCGACGAGAGCATCAAGGTCGAGACCACGATCGATCCGAAGCTGCAGAGCGTGGCGGAAGCCGCCATCATCGACGAGCTCGCGGCCAAGAGCGTGAAGTTCAATGTCAGCCAGGGTGCGCTGGTGGCGATGACGCCTGATGGCGCGGTGCGCGCCATGGTGGGCGGGCGGAACTATTCCGAGAGCCAGTACAACCGCGCTGTGACGGCGAAACGCCAGCCAGGCTCCTCGTTCAAGCCGTTCGTCTATCTGACCGCGCTCGAGCAGGGCCTGACGCCTGATACGATGCGCCAGGACGCTCCGATCGAGGTCAAGGGCTGGCGACCCGAGAACTACACCCATGAATATTTCGGCGCGGTGACGCTGACGCAGGCGCTGGCGATGTCGCTCAACACGGTCGCCATTCGCCTCGGCCTCGAGGTCGGGCCGAAGAACGTGGTGCGTACCGCGCACCGGCTCGGCATCTCCTCCAAGCTCGAGCCCAACGCCTCAATCGCGCTCGGCACCTCCGAAGTCTCGGTGGTCGAGCTGGTCGGCGCCTACGCCCCCTTTGCCAATGGCGGTCTCGCGGTGGCGCCGCATGTCGTCACGCGGATCAAGACGCTGGGCGGCAAGCTGCTCTACATGCGCCAGCCTGAGGAGCACAATCAGGTCATCGACCCCCGCTATGTCGGCATGATGAACGCGATGATGCGGGAGACGCTGATATCAGGCACCGCCAAGAAGGCCGAGATCCCCGGCTGGCCCGCGGCCGGCAAGACTGGCACCAGCCAGGATTACCGCGACGCCTGGTTCATCGGCTACACCGCGAGCCTCGTCACCGGCGTCTGGCTCGGCAATGATGACAACTCGCCGACCAAGAAGGCGACCGGCGGCGGCCTGCCGGTGGAAGTGTGGTCGCGCTTCATGAAGGCGGCGCATGAGGGTGTGCCGGTGGCAGCATTGCCGAGCACACAAGGTGGCTGGGGCCTGTCGAACCTCGCGCAGGCGGCTTCGCAGGTATCGGCGCCGACCGTGGCAGCGCCCGGGCCGGCGCCCGCAAGCAATGGCGGCTATCGCCCACCGCCGACGCGCGCCAATGCGCGGCCGGAAGCGGCGGCGGGGCTCGACGGCTGGCTGATGGACCGGCTGTTCGGCGGAAACCGATAGGCTCGGGCTGAGGTCTCCATGACCTCAAAACAAAAACTGCGAAAACAACCCCATGCACAGTAGCCGAAGATAACGAAATCAACGGCTTGCGTGGGCAGCCCAGACGCCTGAAGCACGCGCCTGGAAATCAGCGGCATCGCTTCGGCAAGTCCTGCCTAACATCGAGATTCATAACGACTGCCGCGGCGTACTGGGTCGCCCGGTCCCGTCTCCGCAAGGCTACGCCGGGCCCACAGTGGCGCTCGGCCGGCGAAGCCTTGGCGAAGACGGCAAGCCGGGCGACGACAGCGTTTGCCTGGCTGGCTGGGAGGATTAATCCTCGACCCCATACCGGTGCAGATCGTTGCCGTGGGTATCGAGCCACTTCTTGGCGCGCTCCATCGAGGGGCAGACTTTTCCGCACACGCGCCAGAACCGGGCCGAGTGGTTCATCTCGACGAGATGGGCGACCTCGTGCGCGGCGAGGTAGTCGAGCACGAAGGGCGGTGCGAGGATCAGGCGCCAGGAGAACGACAGCGAGCCGGCCGAGGTGCAGGAACCCCAGCGGCTGGACTGATCGCGGATCGAGAGGCGCTTGACCCTGACGCCGAGCTCGACGGCGTAAGCCTCCGCCGAACGCTGCAGGTCGCGGCGCGCCTCGCGCTTGAGGAAGTCGCTGACGCGGCGATCGACATGCTCGAGCCCGCCGGCGACGCAGAGAATGCGTTCGCCGCTATCGCGCGTCTCGGTCCACACCGTGCCGCGCGTGCCGGCGCGATGAACGATGCGATGCGACGTGCCGCGGAGCGGTATCACCGTGCCTGGCTGGAACGGCGCGGCCTTCGGCAAGCGACCGAGGCGCGCCGCGATCCACGCACCGTGGCGCTGCGCGAAGTCTTTTGCTTCGGCCAGCGTGCCGCGCGGCGGCATGGTGAGGATGGCTTCGCGATCGCTGGGGTGAATTCTCAGCGTGTAGCGGCGCGCCCGGCGATGCCGGCGCAATCGGATGGCAAAAAACTGCGATCCGTGGGTGATAACGAGGGTCTTCGGTTCGTGGGGCCGCCGATAGAGGAGAGCGCGAGTGGCCATGTCTGTCAGTCCGGGGGGCAGGAGGGCGCCCGGATTTTGCCATAACCGCCGCCAGGGAAAGCGCTCGGCGCAAAAACAAATCATTTGCCCAATATACAGCGGTCTGACGTCCGGGAGACCCTACAGACTGGGGTTGGAACCGGCTTTTTTCGCCCCCCGCTGGACGCATGCGGCATCCCCAAGAGGTGAGGGAGGACTCACTCCTATAAAGCTACCTAAATACCGCGAATCTGGAGGGAACCAGGCCCCGCCGGAGCCTCCGGCGGGGCCTGAATTTTCGACGGGAAAGCCGAAAACGAAGGTTATTCGGCCGCGAGAGCCTGCAATGAGCTCGGATTCGCAGCTGAGACCATGAAGTCATGGATTCGCGGAACGATTTCCGACTTGAAGCGCGAGCCGTTGAACACGCCGTAATGTCCAACGCCCTTCTGGACGTAATGAACACGGCGATGATCGGGGATCGAGCTGCACAATGCGTGCGTTGCTTCAGTCTGACCGAGACCCGAGATGTCGTCGTTCTCGCCTTCGACCGTCATCAACGCAACGCGCGTGACCTTGGAGGGATCCACGCGTGTTCCGCGATGGGTCATCTCGCCCTTCGGCAGCGAATGCTTCACGAACACGGTGTCGACCGTCTGCAGGTAATACTCGGCGGAGAGGTCCATCACCGCGAGATATTCGTCATAGAACTCGCGATGCTTGTCGACGAGGTCGCCGTCGCCCTTCACCAGATGGGCAAAGAGCTGCTTGTGAGCGTCCATGTGGCGGTCGAGATTCATGCTGATGAAGCCGTTGAGCTGCAAAAATCCCGGATAGACGTCGCGCATCATGCCGGGATGCGGGAACGGCACCTTGGTGATGACGTGGTTGCGGAACCAGTCGATGCCGCGCTCCTGGGCGAGATTGTTCACCGCCGTCGGATTGCGACGGGTGTCGATCGGGCCGCCCATCAGCGTCATCGAGGTCGGCACGAAGGGATCGCGCCGCGCCTCCATGATCGAGACGGCGGCGACGACGGGCACGGAGGGCTGGCACACCGCCATGACATGGGTGTTGCCGCCGAGGACGTGCAGCATCTCGATGACGTAGTCGATGTAATCGTCGAGATCGAAGCGGCCATCGCTGAGCGGCACCATGCGGGCATCGGCCCAATCGGTGATGTAGACCTCATGTGCGGGCAGGAAGGCCTCGACCGTGCCGCGCAGCAGCGTCGCATAATGCCCGGACATCGGCGCCACGATCAGCACGCGCGGCTGCGGGCTGCGCAGCGGACGAGCGAACTTGCGATCGAAGTAGAGCAGCCGGCAGAACGGCTTTTCCCAGACCGAGCGGACCTCGACGGGGACGCGGATGCCGTTGACCTCGGTGTCGTCGAGGCCCCATTCCGGCTTGCCGTAGCGGCGCGTGGTGCGCTCGAACAATTCGCAGGCGGCGGCAACCGACTTGCCGACCTCGGTGCGCGCCCAGGGATTGAGAGGATTCTGGAACAGCAGCTTGGTCGCGTCAGTGACCGCACGTGCCGGATTGAGAGAGGCGTGCGCCATCTCGTACATCCAGTACATCGGCGTCGTCAGGACCGGACTGCCTTCTGCAGCCAGGGGCGGTGCGCCGCCGAACTCACCAATAGGCATCGCTATATCCCTCTTCGCATCGCAGCATACTGCCGAATGCGCAATATTGCGTCAATGCATGGTTCCGTACATCTACGGAGCCGAAGCGGCTAAACCAGCCTGAATCCACGGGAAAGTGACGTTATTCACCGCCCGACAGCAGCGAGCCGTGCCGTTTGGCGCTGCGCAAAAGGGCAAGGAATGATGCAAAAGATGCAACCAGAAAGACGGCGTTGATGGCCAGCGCCTCCAGCATCAGATCGGCGCGGAAGGTGTTTTCGATCAGCAGCGCGCGCATCCCCTCGAAGGCATAGGTCGGCGGCAACGCCCAAGCGACGTATTGCAGCCAGACCGGCAATACGCTGACGGGATAGTAGACGCAGGCAAGCGGCAGGATCGCGAACATCAGGGTCCAGACGATGCTCTCGGCGCCGAGCCCGTTTCGCAGCACGAGACCCGACACGAAGATGCCGACCGACCAGCTCGTGAAGATCAGATTGCAGAAGAATGCGATCAGCGGCAGGCCCAGGGCATAGACATTGAAGTGAAACATGAACAGCGCGAGCAAGGTCATCGGAATGATCCCGATCGCAAGCCGGATCAGACTCATGACCATCAGCGACAGCAGAAACTCGATCGGCCTCAAGGGGCTCATCATGAGGTTGCCGATGTTGCGCGCCCACATCTCCTCCAGGAACGAGATGGAGAAGCCGAGCTGCCCGCGGAACAGGATGTCCCAGAGGATGACGGCGCCGATCAGCGTGCCGCCGGCGCGCGCGAAGAAATTGGAATTCTCGGCGATGTAATACTGGATGAAGCCCCAGGTGATGACCTGCAGCGCCGGCCAGTACAGCAGTTCGAGCAGCCGCGGCCAGGACGACAGCAGGAGGTACCAGTAGCGCAGGATCATCGCACCAATGCGATGCGGGGAGATGCCGCGGTGGATGGTGATGTCGGTCATGGCCGCACCGCGTAGCCCGGATGAGCGAAGCGACATCCGGGACTTTGCTGAGCGTACTCCCGCGTATCGCTACGCTCACCCGGGCTACTATAGCTCCTCCTCACCTTGCCGCCTCCTTCGCGCCGTTCACCCGGCCGCGCGCGACGTCCAGAAACACCTCCTCCAGCGTGGTGCGATTGTAGCGCGCCATGATCGCCTCCGGCGTGTCGTCGTCCTCGATGCGACCGCGCTTCATGATGATGACACGGTCGCAGAGCCGCTCGACCTCGAGCATGTTGTGCGAAGCCAGGAGGATGGTGGCGTTGTTGTCCTTGCGATAACGTTCCAGATGCGCCCGCACCCAGTCGGCGGTATCCGGATCGAGCGAGGCGGTCGGCTCGTCCAGCAGCAGCAGCTCGGGCCGGTTGATCAGCGCTTTGGCGAGCGCGACCCGGGTCTTCTGCCCGGCCGACAGCTTGCCGTTGGCGCGGTCGATGAATTCGGTGAGATCGAGATCATCCGCGAGTTCGGCGACGCGGCCGGCGAGGTTCTTCACCGCATAGAGCTTGCCGAACACGGTGAGATTCTGCCGCACCGTGAGCCGCATCGGCATGTCGACATAGGGGCTCTCGAAATTCATCCGCCCCAGCACGGCAGCGCTCTCCTCGGGCATCCTGTGACCGAGCACCTGCACGCGGCCGGAGGTCGGCAGCACCAGGCCCATGATCATCGCGATGGTCGTGGTCTTGCCGGCGCCGTTGCCGCCCAGAAGTCCGGTGATGGTGCCGCGCGGCAGCGAAAAGGAGATGTCGTCGACCGCGCGGGTCTGCTTGTAGATTTTGACGAGGTGTTCGACCGCGATCGCCGCGGACGAGCTGCGCTCCGCGACAGTCGGCCGACTTGAAGCCTTGTCATTCTCGGTCATGCTGGTCGTTCTTCTGCTATTGCAGCGGATAGCGCAAGGCTTGTAATCCGGTGGTTCCGCGAGCCCAGCGTTTGTGATCTGGAAGGCACCCCCATTGGCCGATATGACTGAAATTGCCGCTTCCGACTTTCGCCACGCGCAGCGGCATATCCGCCTGGACACGATCCTGCGGCTGCGCTGGCTGGCGGTGCTGGGCCAGCTCGCCGCGATCTTCATCGTGGCGCAGGGGCTGGAATTCAACGTCGAGATCGTCCCCTGCGTCAGCATCATCGCCTTGTCGGCAGCACTGAATCTGGCGCTCCAGACCGCGGCCAATCCGATGCAGCGGCTGGAGCCGATGCAGGCGGCCGGACTGCTGGCGCTGAACATCGTGGAACTGGCGGGCCTGCTGTATTTCACCGGCGGACTGCAGAACCCGTTCTCGTTCCTGTTCTTGGCGCCGGTGCTGATCTCGGCCACGGCGCTGCCGGCGCGCTTCACGTTCGGCCTCGGCGTGCTCGCCGTGGCCTGCGCCTCGGTCCTGTTCTTCTTCCATTTGCCGCTGCCGTGGGATTCCGACGATCCCCTGGTGCTGCCGCCGATCTATCTCGTCGGCGTCTGGCTCTCGATCGTGCTCGCGATCGGCGTCACCAGCCTCTACTCGTTCCAGGTGACCGAGGAGGCGCGCAAGCTCGCGGATGCGCTGGCCGCGACCGAGCTGGTGCTGACCCGCGAGCAGCATCTGACTCAGCTCGACGGGCTCGCCGCTGCGGCCGCGCACGAGCTCGGCACGCCGCTCGCGACGATCTTCCTGATCGCGCGCGAGCTGGAAAAGACGGTGAAGGACGCCAGCTTTGCCGCCGACCTGAAGACGCTGCGCGAGCAGACCCAGCGCTGCCGCGACATATTGAGCAAGATCACCCAGCTCTCCTCGACCGGCGCGCCGTTCGATCGCATGAAGCTGTCGGAGCTGATCGAGGAGGTGGTGGCCCCGCACCGCGATTTCGGCGTCGAGATCAAGGTGCGGATCGCGGTCGCCGCCGTGTCCGAGCCGGTCGGCTCGCGCAATCCGGCGATCCTCTACGGCGTCGGCAACATCGTCGAGAACGCGGTCGATTTCGCCCATACCACCGTCGAGGTGAACGCGTGGTGGAACAAGGACACGATCGAGCTTCTGATCTCCGACGACGGCCCCGGCATTCCGCCCGATATCCTGAACCGGATCGGCGAGCCCTATCTGTCGCGGCGGCGAAATACGGATGACGGCGGCGGTGAGCAACGCGGTCTCGGATTGGGCGTGTTCATCGCGCGCACCTTGCTGGAACGCACCGGCGCCAAGGTCTTGTTTACCAACCGGATCTTTCCGGAACACGGCGCGGTGGTGCAGATCACATGGCCGCGACAGCGTTTTGAGGCTATCGAGAGCCTCGAAGAAACAATAGGATAGGCCGCGACCTTGCGTCGCACAACAGGGCCGATCGACTATCGGCGGCCTTGGCACCGCCCGATTGCGAGGCCATATGTAGTCGCGTTGGAGAGAGGACAAAACCTTGAACGCCATCGCCGAACTGAACGAACAGACTGACCGCTCGCTGCTCATCGTGGAGGACGACAAGCCGTTCCTGGAGCGGTTGTCGCGCGCCATGGAAACGCGCGGCTTTGCGGTGACGTCATGCGACACCGTCTCGGATGGTCTTGCGCAGATCGGCAAGGCAGCGCCGGCATTCGCCGTGGTGGATTTGCGGCTCGGCGACGGCAACGGCCTCGACGTGGTCTCGGCGCTGAAGAAGAAGCGCCCGGATGCGCGTGCGATCGTGCTGACCGGCTACGGCAACATCGCCACCGCCGTCACCGCGGTAAAGATGGGCGCGATCGATTATCTCTCCAAGCCGGCGGATGCCGACGACGTCGTCGCGGCGCTGCTGTCGACCAGCGCGGAGAAATCCGAGCTGCCGACCAACCCGATGTCGGCCGACCGCGTGCGCTGGGAGCACATCCAGCGCATCTACGAGATGTGCAACCGCAACGTCTCGGAGACGGCGCGGCGGCTCAACATGCACCGCAGGACGTTGCAGCGCATTTTGGCCAAGCGCGCGCCGCGGTAGCGGTCTCGTAGGGTGGGCAAAGGCGCGAAGCGCCGTGCCCACCATCTCTGCATCGAACTTGATTGGCTTGAATGGTGGGCACGCTGCGCTTTGCCCACCCTACGGCACCTATGCTCCGGCGCCGCTACTCCCAAAATTCCGCGTGGCCCTGCGGATCAACCAGGCGATTGATCCGAAGCGCCGCCGCCATTCCAAACCGCAACGTCATCTGCTTGCGCGTGGCCGCAGCGAGCTTGTGCTCGGGCGCTTCGCAATGCAGGTGCGCGCCATAGGCATCCGCGATGATCAGGCCAGTGCCTTCCGGAAAGATCTCGCACGGCAGGTCCTGTGTGAAGGCGAAGAACAGCCGGTCGCAATGGGCGCGGTATTCGTGCCATTTCTGATCGGCGCGCAGATCCTCCACCGACGATTTGATCTCGACGATCCAGATTTCGCCACGCTCGTTCAGCGCCACGAGGTCGGCGCGCCGGCCCGAGGGCAGCGGCAATTCGCTGATACAGGTAAAGCCGAGCGAACGCAGCAGCCGCGCGGTGCCACGCGCGATGGCGAGCGCTGTTTCCGATTGGCGGCGATCCGGCGGCGGCACGAGGGCGATGTTGCGGGCGGGGCTGTCCATGGG
>NZ_PTFE01000011.1:0-110917 GCF_002936975.1 Bradyrhizobium sp. AC87j1 | reverse complement strand
GTTTGTGGCTACCCCCTTCCCCAACCCTTCCCCACAAGGGGGAAGGGAGCCCGTCCGCCGGTGCCCACCTCACACGACCCGGCGACTACCGTTTTGCAGAGTATCGATCGCCAATGACCCATCCCGGCGAACAGTTCTATCCCGAGGGCGTGCGGTGGGACGACACCATCGTCCAGGGCTCGCTGCCTGACCTGCTGTCGAAAGCTGCCGCCGATTACGGCCCGCGCACCGCTCTGGAATTTCGAGATCGCCCGATCACATACACGGAGCTCGCAGCTCAGGCCGAGCGCGCGGCGGCGGCGTTTCTGCGCGCCGGCTGCGGCAAGGGAACGTCCATCGCGCTGTTTCTGGGCAACTCGCCGGACCATCCCGTCAATTTCTTCGGCGCGCTGAAGGCAGGCAGCCGCCTCGCGCATCTGTCCCCGCTCGACGGCGAGATCGCGCTGACCCACAAGGTCTCCGATTCCGGCTCGCGCCTGCTCGTCACGTCGAACCTCGCCGCGCTGCTGCCGACCGCGCTGAAATTCCTGGAAAAGGGGCTGATCGATCGTCTCGTCGTCTGCGAGGACGATCATTGGGGCAAGGTCGGCACGCCGCAGGCGGCGATCCCGGATGATCCCCGCATCGTCACTTTTAAGTCCTTCGTCGAGGGCGCGACCGCACCGGTAGCGTGGCCGGTCGTGACGGCCGACGACGTCGCGCTGCTGCAATATACCGGTGGCACCACCGGCCTGCCCAAGGGCGCGATGCTGACGCACGGTAATCTCACCTCGGCGGTGTCGATCTACGACGTCTGGGGCAAGCCATCGCGCGCCGCGCGGGGCGAGACGATCGAGCGTGTGATCTGCGTGCTGCCGCTGTTCCACATCTACGCGCTGACCGTGGTGCTGCTGTCCTCGCTGAGCCGCGGCAATCTGATCTCGCTGCATCAGCGCTTCGACGTCGAAGCCGTGATGCGCGACATCGAGGTCAAGCGCGCGACGTATTTTCCGGGCGTGCCGACGATGTGGATCGCGATCGCCGCGCTGCCGGATCTCGATAAGCGCGACTTCTCCTCGCTCGCCACCATCGGTTCCGGCGGCGCGCCGCTGCCGGTGGAGATCGCCAACTTCTTCGAGCGCAAGGTCGGCAAGAAGCTGCGCAGCGGCTGGGGCATGACCGAGACCTGCTCGCCCGGCACCGGCCATCCGCCTACCGGCCCCGACAAGCCCGGCTCGATCGGCCTGACGCTGCCCGGCATCGAGCTCGACGTGGTCGCGCTCGACGATCCCAAGCGCGTGCTGCCGCCGGGCGAAGTCGGCGAGATCCGCATCAAGGGCCCGAACGTCACCAAGGGCTACTGGAACAAGCCGGAGGGATCCACGGATGCCTTCGTCGACGGCCGCTTCCTCACCGGGGACATCGGCTATGTCGACAGCGACGGCTATTTCTTCCTGGTCGACCGCAAGAAGGACATGATCATCTCCGGCGGCTTCAACGTCTATCCGCAGATGATCGAGCAGGCGATCTACACCATCCCGGGCGTGCACGAGGTGATCGTGCTCGGCATTCCCGATCCGTATCGCGGCGAGGCGGCAAAGGCCTTCATCAAGCTGAAGCCGGACGCAAAGCCGTTCTCGCTCGACGAGCTGCGCACCCAACTCACTGGCAAGCTCGGCAAGCACGAATTGCCGGCCGAGGTCGAGTTCGTCGACGATCTACCGCGCACGCCGGTCGGAAAATTGTCGCGCCACGAATTGCGTCAGCAGCAGAAACCGTCACAATCCACTAAAACCGCATCAGGAGCTCGTTCTTGACCGACGCCGTCATCGTTTCCACCGCCCGCACCCCGATCGGCAAGGCCTATCGCGGCGCGCTCAACGCCACCGAGGGCGCAACTCTGCTCGGCCACGCCATCGGCGAAGCCGTCGCGCGCGCCAAGGTCGATCCGAAGGAGATCGAGGACGTCGTGATGGGGGCGGCGCTGCAGCAGGGTTCGACTGGCGGCAACATCGCGCGCAAGGCGCTGCTGCGCGCCGGCCTTCCCGTCACCGTCGCCGGCACCACCATCGACCGGCAATGCGCCTCCGGTCTGCAGGCGATCGCGCTCGCCGCGCGCTCGGTGATCTTCGACGGCGTCGAGATCGCGGTCGGCGGCGGTGGCGAGTCGATCAGCCTCGTGCAGAACGACAAGATGAACGGCTTCCACGCCCAGGACCCGGCGCTGCTCAAGATCAAGGGCGAGGTCTACATGCCCATGATCGACACGGCGGAAGTCGTCGCCAAGCGCTACGGCATTTCGCGGGAGCAGCAGGACGAGTATTCGCTGGAGAGCCAGCGCCGCACGGCGGCAGCCCAGCAGGGCGGCAAGTTCAAGGAGGAGATCGCGCCGATCACGACGCAGATGGCCGTCACCGACAAGGCGACCGGCACCGTGTCGATGAAGGACGTCACGCTGTCGCAGGACGAAGGCCCGCGCCCGGAAACGACGGCCGAAGGTCTCGCCGGCCTCAAGGCCGTGCGTGGCGAAGGCTTCTCGATCACCGCCGGCAATGCCAGCCAGCTCTCGGACGGCGCCAGCGCGTCTGTCATCATGAGCGACAAGGAGGCCTCAAAGCGCGGCCTCAAGCCGCTCGGCATCTTCCGCGGCTTCGTCTCGGCCGGCTGCGAGCCGGACGAGATGGGCATCGGTCCGGTCTTCGCCGTGCCGCGCCTGCTCAAGCGCCACGGCCTCACCGTCGACGACATCGGTCTCTGGGAGCTGAACGAAGCTTTCGCGGTGCAGGTGCTGTATTGCCGCGACAAGCTCGGCATCGACCCCGACAAAATCAACGTCGATGGCGGCGCGATCGCGGTCGGCCATCCCTACGGCATGTCCGGCGCGCGCCTCACCGGCCACGCCTTGATCGAAGGCCGCCGCCGCAAGGCGAAATACGCGGTCGTCACCATGTGCGTCGGCGGCGGCATGGGCGCGGCCGGCTTGTTCGAGGTTTTGCAGTAATTCACAGGAGGATCCGATGGATCTCGCATTCACGAAAGAAGAGCAGGCGTTTCGCGAGGAAGTGCGGTCATTCTTCCGCGACAACGTGCCGCCGGATACGCGGCGCAAGATGGTCGAGGGTCGCCACCTCTCGAAGGACGAGATGGTGACGTGGTGGCGCATCCTCAACAAGAAGGGCTGGGGCGTCAGCCATTGGCCCAAGCAATATGGCGGCACCGGCTGGACCAGCGTGCAGCACTACATCTTCAACGAGGAGCTGCAGTCCTATCCGGCGCCGCAGCCGCTCGCCTTCGGCGTCAGCATGGTCGGCCCTGTCATCTACACCTTCGGCAACGAGGAGCAGAAGAAGCAATACCTGCCGCGCATCGCCAATGTCGATGACTGGTGGTGCCAGGGCTTCTCCGAGCCCGGCTCCGGCTCCGACCTTGCCTCGCTCAAGACCAAGGCCGAGCGCAAGGGCGACAAGTGGATCATCAACGGCCAGAAGACCTGGACCACGCTGGCCCAGCACGCCGATATGATCTTCTGCCTGTGCCGCACCGATCCTGGCGCCAAGAAGCAGATGGGCATCTCCTTCATCGTGTTCTCGATGAAGTCGAAGGGCGTCACGGTGCGTCCGATCCAGACCATCGACGGCGGCGTCGAGGTCAACGAAGTGTTCTTCGACGACGTCGAGGTGCCCGTCGAAAATTTGATCGGCGAGGAGAACAAGGGCTGGGATTACGCAAAATTCCTGCTCGGCAATGAGCGCACCGGCATCGCCCGTGTCGGCGTCTCCAAGGAGCGGCTGCGTCGCATCCGCGATCTCGCCGGCAAGGTGGAATCCGGCGGCAAGCCGATCATCCAGGACGCCGCTTTCCGCGAGAAGCTCGCCGCCTGCGAGATCGAGCTGAAGGCGCTCGAGCTGACTCAATTGCGTGTCGTCGCCGACGAAGGCAAGCACGGCAAGGGCAAGCCCAATCCAGCCTCCTCGGGGCTCAAGATCAAGGGCTCCGAGATCCAGCAGACCACCACCGAGCTCTTGATGGAAGTGATCGGCCCGTTCGCCGCGCCCTACGACGTGCACGGCGACGACGGCTCGAACGAAGCCATGGACTGGACCGCCCAGATCGCGCCGAGCTACTTCAACAACCGCAAGGTCTCGATCTACGGCGGCTCCAACGAGATCCAGCGCAACATCATCGCCAAGGCGGTGCTGGGGCTTTAATGTCATTCCGGGGCGCGCGTCAGCGCGAACCCGGAATCTCGCGCCACAATCTCTGGATTCCGGGTCCCCGCGCTATCGCGCGTGTCCCGGAATGACGAAGCAAAAATTCCGGGTACGAGGAACCAAACAACATGGATTTTGATCTGAACGAGGAGCAGCGGCTTCTCAAGGACAGCATCGACGGCCTGCTGACCGATTCCTACGATTTCGAGAGCCGCAAGAAGTACATGAAGGAGAAGGGCGGCTGGAGCAAAACCGTCTGGCTCAAGCTCGCCGAGCAGGGCCTGCTCGGCCTGCCCTTCGCAGAGGCCGATGGCGGCTTCGGCGGCGGCGGCGTCGAGACCATGATCGTGATGGAGGCGCTCGGCAAGGCGCTGGTGCTCGAGCCGTATCTGGCGACGGTGGTAATCGGCGGCGGCTTCCTGCGCCATGCCGGCACCGACGCGCAGAAGGCCGCGCACGTGCCCGGCATCATCGACGGCAGCAAGACGCTGGCGTTTGCCCAGCTCGAGAAGAACTCGCGCTACGATCTCTTCGACGTCGCGACCACCGCGAAGAAGAAGGGCGACGGCTGGGTCATCGACGGCGAGAAGTTCGTCGTGCTCAACGGCGAGAATGCCGACACCTTGATCGTCACCGCCCGTACCAAGGGCGAGCGTCGTGACAAGGCCGGCATCGGCGTGTTCCTGGTGCCGGCGAATGCCAAGGGCGTGACCAAGAAGTCCTACCCGACCCAGGACGGCCTGCACGCCGCCGACATCACGCTCACCGGTGTCGAGATCGGCCCCGATGCCGTGCTCGGCAACCCCGAGGATTCGCTGGCGCTGATCGAGCGTGTCGTCGACGAAGCCCGCGTCGCGCTCTGCGCCGAGGCGGTCGGCCTGATGGACGAATCGCTCAAGACCACGGTCGAGTACATCAAGACCCGAAAGCAGTTCGGCGTCGCGATCGGCTCGTTCCAGTCGCTGCAGCACCGGGCATCCGACATGTTCGTGGCGGCCGAGCAGGCGCGCTCGATGTCGATGTTCGCGACCATGGCTGGTGATTTCGAGAACGCCAGGGAGCGCTCCAACGCCATCGCCGCGGCCAAGGTGCAGATCGGCAAGTCGCTGAAATTCGTCGGACAGCAGGCGATCCAGCTTCACGGCGGCATCGGCATGACCATGGAGGCGAAGATCGGCCACTACTTCAAGCGCCTCACCATGATCGAGAACTCGTTCGGCGATACCGACTACCACCAGCGCCGCGTCGCGGATGGTGGCGGGCTGATCTGAGTTGATCTAGGCCACACGAAGACTGTCATGCCCCGGCTTGACCGGGGCATCCAGTACTCCGCGGCGGCTATGCGTTTCACGCAACTTCAGCCGCAGAGTACTGGATCGCCCGATCAAGTCGGGCGATGACACCGAGTAAATGGCGTCAGCGGAGCAACAACAATGAAAAACACCCCGTTCGATCTCACCGGCAAGGTCGCCGTGGTCACCGGCTCCAGCCGCGGCATCGGCCGCTCCTCCGCCGAGCTGCTGGCAAAGCTGGGCGCCAAGGTCGTGGTCTCCTCGCGCAAGGCGGACGCCTGCAAGGAGGTCGTCGACGGCATCATCGCTTCCGGCGGCGAGGCCACCGTCATTCCCTGCAACATCGCACGCAAGGCCGAGGTCGAGGCGCTGATCGCGGGCGCCACGAAGCACTACGGCAAGATCGACATCCTCGTTTGCAACGCCGCGGTGAATCCCTATTACGGCCCGCTGCTCGACATCACCGATGAGGCCTTCGACAAGATCATGGGGAGCAACGTCAAGAGCAACATCTGGCTCTCCGCGCTCGCGATCCCGGAGATGGCCGAGCGTGGCAACGGCTCCGTTGTCATCATCTCATCGATCGGCGGCCTGCGCGGCTCCACCGTGATCGGCGCCTACGGCATCTCGAAAGCGGCCGACTTCGCGCTGTGCCGTTCGCTCGCCGGCGAATGGGGTCCGAAAGGCGTCCGCGTCAACTGCATCGCGCCCGGTCTCGTCAAGACCGATTTCGCCCGCGCGCTGTGGGAAGACGAAGCCATGCTGAAGCGCCGCACCGCCACCACGCCGCTGCGCCGCATCGGCAACCCCGACGAAATCGCCGGCGCGGTGGCCTATCTTGCCTCGGATGCCTCGAGCTTCATGACGGGGCAAACCATCGTGATCGACGGTGGTGTGACGACGGCGGCGGTATAGCCGCCGCTCGCATGGCTACGGCCCGCGCGCGTCGCGGCGCCCGGCGAGTGCGCTTTCGATGGCGCGCGCGACGATCAGGGACGATCGTTCGTCGAGATGAACCCCGTCGTCCCAGCGCAGCTCGTTCCCCGGCGGATCGACCAGCAGCCAGAGGCTGCGATCGGGGAAGGCTTCGTGGACGATCTCGCCGGTCGTCCGGACCATGCGCGAGCCCTCGATCTCCGGCGCGAAGGGAATGTGGATCAGGAAGACTCGAACGCCGCGCCCCTGCAGATCGTCGATGAGTTGCCGCATGCGGACCACATTCGCGCGTGCCGGGGCGGTCGGGTCGCCGTCATTCATCTGCTGCAGCGCGCGGTCGAGATAGACCTTGTTGTCGAAGGTCCCGGGCGGGCGGGCGAGCAGGCGATTCTGCTCGGCGCGCGACCGGGCGGCATCGGGGCCGGCGTGATTCCAGGTCTCATAGGCCGCGATCGCCGTCCGCACCGGCCGCAGCAGCAGGGCCTCCGCGCCCGCGCCATGCGAAAATGTCTCGATCAGCGCGCCGTCGGCTTCGCGCGACAGCACACTGGTCTCGATCAGCACGGTCTTCGGCAGGCGCGCTTGCCCGGCGACGATGGCGAGGCCGGTCACCGGCGAGCCGCCGGCCAGCGCCAGGTTGCGCAGGCGTGGAAGCGAGAAATACTCCTCCTTGAGACGCCAGGTGACCGAGCTGCCGACCAGCACGATGTCAGGCACCGGCTCCTGAACATAGCGGTTGAGGGTGACGAGGGTGCCGTCGCGCGTGGTGACGGCAGGCTGCTGCAGGGCCGAGCCGTAGCGTGGGGCGGCCAGGCCGCAGGCCAGCAGCAGCGCGGCCGCAGCCGCCGCGCACCTGACCAGCCATGAAAGCGTCGAGACCTGCTGCATCGTCAGAACTGGAAGTAGATGAAGGCGCTGTCGGCGCCGGCTTCGAGATGAGCCAGCGCCGCGAGCCCGCCATAGAGATATGGCTCCCACCGCCGCAACCGGCCCGCGACCAGAGCGCCGATGCCGGCATGCTGGACGATCACGGGCAGGGCGTAGAGCAAAGCGAGATTGGTGAACAGCTTGGGCGGATTCGGCGCGTCGGTCGCGATGAACATCCCCTTGAGGTAACCGAGCGCATGGTCGAAGTCCGGCAGCTTGAAGAAGATCCAGAGCATGGTCACGCAGAAGAACACGATGCCCATCCTGATCACCCGCAGCGCCGGAGCCTCATTGCCTCGAAGCTTCAGGAACGGCCGCTCGACCACCAGCAGCAGCCCGTGCGCCATGCCCCACAGCGCGTAGCTCAGGCTCGCGCCGTGCCACAGACCGCCGAGCGTCATCACGATCATCAGGTTGAGACAGGTGCGTACCCGTCCATGCCGGTTGCCGCCGAGGGGAATGTAGAGATACGTCCTGAGCCAGGTCGACAGGGAGATGTGCCAGCGCGTCCAGAACTCGGAGAACGACGTCGAGATGTAGGGCAGGTTGAAGTTCACGGGCAGGCGATAGCCGAACAGCAGCCCGAGCCCGAGCGCAATCGCCGAGTAGCCGAAGAAGTCGGCGTAGATCTGGTAGCTGTAGAGAAACACGAGCAGCCAGCGATCCTGCGTGCGCAGCGTCTCGTAGAGCGGGAAGTCCATGTAGGACGTCATCTCGTTGAGATTGTTCGCCACGTACAGCTTGAAGAAATAGCCGACGAGAATCCACTTTGCGGCCTCGACGAAGGCGACGTCGCCGATCCGCTTCGGCACGATCTGCGGCATGAACTGCGCCGCACGCGTGATCGGCCCGGACACCAGCTGCGGGAAGAAGATGATGTAGAGGAACACATCGCGCAGGCGCGCGGTGCGCTTCTCGCGCGTGAGGTCGACCAGCAGGCTGATGTTGTGGAACACGAAGAACGAAATGCCGATCGGCAGCGGCAGCCGCAGCAGGAAGTCGATCGGCGCGGCGCCGGTCAGTTGCGCTGCGCCGGCGTCGAGGAACAGGAACTTGTATTTGAAGAACGCCAGCAGGCCGAGATTGAAGACGATACCGGCCGGCATCCAGACGGCGCGGTTCTCGAACGCGAGCACCAGGCAGACATAAGTGCCCAGCACCGCGATGAGCAGCAGCGGCAGCAGCTCGGGCTGGCCGAAACCGTAGAAGAACACGCTCGCCAGCACCAGCAGCTGCACCTGGAAGCGGCGCAGCGGGGCTAGGTAATAGGCGCCGAACACCACCGCGACGAAGATGCCGAACTGAAAGGAAGTAAACGTCATGCCGCTCCATTGTCCCGGCATGGCGTTTAGCATTTTTGCCAGAGCGGTCCTAGTCGCTGGGGTAGAGGCCGCATCTTCTTTCCCTCGCCCCTTGTGGGAGAGGGTGGCTCGCCGCCTAGCGGCGAGACGGGTGAGGGGTATCTCTCCGCGGGTCCAACTGCCGTTCGAATTCGCTGAAGCAACCCCTCATCGGCGCTTCGCGCCACCTTCTCCCACAAGGGGAGAAGGGAAGGCGTCGGCACCGACGCGTACTTGACCTCTGGCCGGCAATCCCGTTTCTTTGCCGCGACACAACGACCCCTCTGGGAAACGCCAAGAAAACATCAGGGTAAGCCGCCATGTCTTTCGTCCTCGCCATCGACCAGGGCACCACCTCCTCGCGCGCGATCGTGTTTCGCGGCGACATATCCATTGCGGCGAAGGCGCAGCAGGAGTTTCCGCAGCATTTTCCGGCCTCGGGCTGGGTCGAGCACGAGCCCGAGGACATCTGGACCTCGACGGTGATGGTCTGCCGCGAGGCGATCGAGCAGGCCGGCATCACCGCAAAGGACATCGCGGCGATCGGCATCACCAATCAACGCGAGACCACCGTGGTGTGGGACCGCGCCACCGGCCAGGCCGTGCACCGCGCCATCGTCTGGCAGGACCGCCGCACCGCCGACATCTGCGCCAAACTCAAGGCCGACGGCCGCGAGCCCGTGATCTCGCAGAAGACCGGCCTGATCATCGACCCCTATTTCTCCGGCACCAAGGTCGCATGGATCCTCGACCACGTCCCCGGCGCGCGGGCGCGCGCCGCGCGCGGCGAGCTGATGTTCGGCACCGTCGATTGCTACCTGCTCTGGCGTCTCACCGGCGGCAAGGTGCACGCCACCGACGCCACCAACGCCTCGCGCACGCTGCTGTTCAACATCCATACCGGACAGTGGGACGACGAATTGCTGGAGATCATCGGCGTGCCGCGCTCGATGCTGCCCGAGGTGAAGGACTCATCCGCCCGCTTCGGCGAAAGCACGCCCGATCTGTTCGGCGGCGCGATCGCGATCTCCGGCATCGCCGGCGACCAGCAGGCGGCGACCATCGGCCAGGCCTGCTTCCGTCCGGGCATGATGAAGTCGACCTACGGCACCGGCTGCTTTGCCTTGCTCAACACCGGCACCACGCCGGTCGCGTCGAAAAACAAGCTGCTCACCACTGTCGCCTACCAGCTCGATGGCAAACGCACTTACGCGCTCGAAGGCTCGATCTTCGTCGCCGGCTCAGCGGTGCAGTGGCTGCGCGACGGCCTCGGCATCATCAAGCACGCCGCCGAGACCGGCCCGCTCGCGGACCAGTCCGACTCCATGCAGAGCGTCTATCTGGTCCCGGCTTTCGTCGGCATGGGCGCGCCCTATTGGAATCCGCGCGTCCGCGGCGCCTTGTTCGGCCTCACCCGCAACACCGGCCCCGCCGAACTCGCCCACGCCGCACTCGAAAGCGTCTGCTACCAGACCTTTGATCTCTGGGCCGCGATGCGCGCCGACTGGCCAAGCTCGGAAACCGCCAGCGTCGTGCTCCGCGTCGACGGCGGCATGACCGCATCGGACTGGACCATGCAGCGCCTCGCGGATTTGCTGGACGCGCCGGTCGATCGCCCCGTGATCCAGGAGACCACCGCGCTGGGCGCCGCCTACCTCGCCGGCCTCCAGGCCGGCGTCTATCCCGAGCCCACAAAGTTCGCCGACAACTGGCGCCTCGAACACCGCTTCAAGCCCAACATGAGCCAGGCGACGCGCGAGCGGAAGCTCGCTGGCTGGGCGCGCGCGGTGAAGGGCGTGCTGGCGAGCGATGAGGGGGAGGGGTAGTACGCCTCTCTCTCCGGGTCGTCCCTGCGAACGCAGGACCCATACCGCGAGGTCTATCGATGGCGGGCGGAGCCAATCCCGAACGACCGACCGATCTTCGCCAAACCACTTCCTGTGGTTATCGCGACGAGCGCAAGCGCTCGCGCGGAGGTCCCGGATCTGCGCTCGCTCCGCTCGCTTGTCCGGGACGACGACAGAATGTGTAGCGCCGGCCGGAGCCACTCGCGGTGATGCGGAGCAAGCAAGAATGATCCTCCCCGACGGCTATTCCGACGTGCCCGCCGGCAAGATCGCCGCCGTCGTCACCCATCTGGAGATGACCGCACCTCCCGCGCGCCGTGACGATCCCTCTGGCACCCGGACCCTGCGCAGGGTCGATACCCCCACGCTTCCTTGGTACCGCGATCTGTTCCGCCGCGTCGGCGAGGACTGGCTGTGGTTCTCGCGCGCCCGCATGACCGACACGGAGCTCGCCGCAATCATCCACGCGCCCGATATCGAGGTCTACGCACTGGTGGTGGACGGCCGCGATGAAGGCCTGCTCGAGCTGGACTTCCGCGAGCCCGCCCAGTGCGAGCTGGTCTATTTCGGCGTCACTGCACCCTTGATCGGCACCGGCGCCGCCCGCTTCCTGATGACCCGCGCGCTGGAGCTCGCGTGGTCGCGCGACGTCCGCCGCGTCTGGGTCCACACCTGCACCCTCGACCATCCATCGGCCGTTGCCTTCTACCAGCGCTCCGGCTTCCGCCCCTTCCGCCGCCAGATCGAGATCGCCGACGACCCGCGCCTCGACGGAACGGCGCCGCGTGATGCGGCGAGGCATGTGCCGATCATCGAGTAGCGCGTGAGCAAGCATAGCCCAGATGAGCGGCTGGCCCGCCGCAGGTCGGAGGCGAACGCAATCAGGGAGACCGTTGCCGCATCTCGCTGTTGCGCATGTCGGTTAAGATCGTCCGCTGCCACACGCTCCGCCGTCATCCTGAGGTGCGCGCTCTTGCGCGCCTCGAAGGATGGGCGGCAAGCGCCCGTGGCCTATCCTTCGAGGCTCCCCTTGCGGTGCTCGCGCCTCAGGATGACGGCTGAACTTGTGGCAGTACCTGTAGCCCGGATGGAGCGAAGCGTAATCCGGGGCAGCGTCGCCGCATTCCGCTGCGCTCCATGCAGGCTACTCCTCAAAACACCTCCTGCTTCCCCCGCGCCAGCGAAAACCCCCGCTGCATCGCGTTGAAGCAGGTGAGCCCCGTCTGCTCCGATCGGCACGTAAACCCCGCGCGCTGCCACACCTCGCCATAGGCCAGCATCGGCAGCGAGGCGTCCATCACGGTGTCGCCGGCGCAGATGCGCCCCGCGTTGCCTTTCGCGCTCATCTCGAAGGCGTGGCCATAGTCGAGCTCGCAATCGGCGGGACGGCGCGGGCGGCTCTCCATGTTCATGATGTCGCAGCGGAGCACGCCCTGACCGTTGTCGGCGAAGAACTGGCAGACGATGTTCTTCGACGGTGTCAAAAAGCCGATCGGGCGATCCTGTGCCTGGGCAAGGCTCGCGGTGGCGAGCAGGACGAGCGAGAGGAGAGATCGCAGATACATGAGAGGAGCCCCGGCTAGTACGCTGTCTATTGATCTCGCGTTGTTGCGTCATGTGCAATGCTCTTGTTCCAAGATAGTTGTTGCAGCCGTTGCGCATTGGCGATGAATTGGACGGCCCTGGCGTGTCCAACCGCTGGAAGAGCAAGAAACATGTTCCTGATCGGCCAATATGATTCCCCCTTCGTCCGCCGCGTCGCGATTGCGCTGCGGCTTTACGGGCTCGCTTTCGAGCACCGGCCGTGGTCGACCTTCGGCGACGCCGACCAGATCGCGCCGTACAATCCGCTGCGCCGGGTGCCGACTTTGGTGCTCGACGACGGCGAGGCGCTGATCGAGAGCACGATCATTTTGGATTATCTCGACGAACTTGTCGGGCTGGAGAAGGCGATGCTGCCGCGCACCGGCGCCGAGCGGCGGACCCACTTGCGCATCTGCGCGCTCGCTTCCGGTCTCGGCGACAAGGCGGTGAGCCTGCTCTATGAGCGCGTGCTGCGGAAGGAGCAGCTCGCGTTGTGGGTCGAGCGCTGCCAGGCGCAGATCGCGGACGTGCTGAAGGTGCTGGAGGCCGAGCGCGCGAAGGTGACGACGCCGTATTGGCTGGGTGGCCGCATCGGCCACGCCGACATCGCGGTGGCCTGCGTCGTCCGCTTCACCCGTGAGGCGCATCCTCAGCTGTTCGAGCCTTCGCGCTATCCGGCGCTGTCGGCGCATGCCGAGCGTTGCGAAGGGCTGGCGCCGTTTCAGGAGATCGTACAGCCGCTGGCGCCGCCGAAGGGGTGAGCCGCATCAAGCGCCTCTATGCGAACCCGATTTTGATCAGGATCGTCAGGAAAAGGCCTCCGACGACCGCGCAGACCGCGGCACCGATCAACGGCCCCAGCGCGCCTTCCCGGCTCGCAGGCTCCAGCACCGCGTGTCCCGGCTGTTCCGGATCGTAGTAAACTTTGACGTTCTGCCCGGGACGATGTTTCGCCGCGGCCTTTTCGGCGACCTCGCGCAGCCCGGAGATCATGGTGCCGCCCCAATCGACTTCGGTGCCGATGAAGTCGCGCTTGCCGACCCTGTAGGCGTAGCGGAGGTCGACTTGATAGCGGTGTTGGAGCTTGCTGGATCGTGACTTGTCGTCGTCGCTCTTCTCCTCGATGATTTCCTCGATCACGTCGCAATGGGTGACCCTGCCGGCCGCCGTCGGCCAGCGCAGGCTGGCGTTCGCCAGCCGGCGCGTCCGGACATAGGCTGCGAGGCAAAACACGCCGCCCACGAGCACGATGATCGGCAGCGCGAACGCGAACAGCGGAACGCCGTTGCTGGTGTAGAGCACGTGCCCCGTGAGCGAATGCGCGGTGAGCGTGGCGGCAATGACGCCGAACACCATGGTGAACGCCACCAGCGCCGCGAGGTTCTGCGCGGCAGCAGGTTCGAGCAGCGCCTCGGTCGGTTGCTTCGGATCGACATGGACGTCGACATGCGCGCCGACCGGATACCGTCCGATCAGTTTTGCGGCCAGGACCCGCGTCGTGATGACTTGGCCGCCGACAAAGACCTTGTCGCTTTCCAGCTCAAGGCCGCCGGCCTGATAGCGATAGCGGATGACAGGCTTGGCGTCGTTCTGATCGTCCGAGGCGTGCGTCGCCGGCTGATCGACCCTGGAGACCGTGATGATGCCCTCCACCTTGTCCCAGCTCCGCGCGGCCTGCATCCGGCCTCGCACGCGGACCAGATTGAACAGCGTCAATCCAAACAGAAGCACGGCGACGCCGGCGGCAATCTGCGTCCACATCAATTGTTGGGCGTCCAGCATCCGATTCCCCCGCGCCTCGGCCGTGATCGCCATTGGTCGCGGCGAGCGCGCGTTGCGTTCACGGCACTGCCGCCGTTGCGGGAGATCGTGCAGCCGCAGGCCTGCGAAGGTGTGATTCCCGGGGCGTCATTCCGGAACGAAGCACGCGGGCCCGGAATTCCGAGGTTGCGGCGCGAGATTCCTGGTTCGCGCTTTGGCCGGAATGACGGGGGCGACTACTTCCTCCGCGTCACGCCGTTCGCCCGCAGATACTCGTCCAGTTCAAACCCCAGATCCTCGGCGCGATCGAAATACGCCTCTGCGGCATCCGGGTCCTTCGCCATCCCTTCGCCGCGCGTGGCCATCACGCCGAGCGCTGCGGCGGCGCGGCCGATGCCGAGATCGGCGGCGCGCTTGTACCAGTGGATGGACTCGCTGAGATTCTTCTCGATGCCAGACAATTGCCCGGTGGCATAGAGAGCGCCGAGATTGGCGCAGGCGCGCGGCTGGTCGCGTTGTCCGGCCTGCTTCAGGTAGAACAGTGCCTTGTTGCGCTCACCGATGCCTTGCATCGCATAGACGAACAGCTCGAAATAGGCATCGGCATTGCCGCGCTTCGCCGCTTCGAGATGCAATGCAAGACTTCTGGCCACGTCCTTCGGTTGCCCGCGACCGTTGTAGGCCATCAGCCCCAGGAGGTAGCGCACCGCGCCATCGGGGTCGTCGCCGGCAAGCGCTTTCTGGGCGTAAGCATAGGCGTCGTCATATTTCCTGAACGTCCAATAGAGATTGTACGCCGTGAGATAGGCGCCGTAATCCGAGCCGAGTTCGGCCGCGCGTTTGTAGGCAGCGATCGCAGCGTCGCGATCGCGCGGCACGCCCCAGCCGTTCCAGAGGCAGCGGCCATAGTCGACCCAAGCGTTGGCGTGCCCGCCGAGCGCGACCTCATGCAGCGCTCTTGCAAGCATGTCGCGACTCTCGACCGGCGCCTCGCTTGCCTCGATCGCCTTGAACAGGGCTACCGCGGCCAAATAGAGCTGGTCATCGCGCGACGGCGAGCGGGGTTGGGCAAGGAGCTGTGTGACGGTTTGCATGGTTCCGCTGGCATCATTTGATTTGGACGGACGCTGCGCAACCTCGGCCGCCGCCGCCTCGAGCGGGGCAGCATGACGCGAAACAAAGATCCCGCCCATCATCACGAGGCAGAAGGCCAGGATTTCCAGACGATTACGAATGCCGTCCTCCCGCGCGCCGATCGGCTCGAAGTGCTGCCCTGGGTCCCGGCTCTGCGGAGCGGCACTTCGTTCCCGCCTCGCGTCCGGGACACGAGATCGAAGCACGCGGCATCGAGTGCGGAACTCACGCGGCAGGCGATGATGGAATATTACCAGTGCTTTGCCCGACGGAGCAAGCCGCTTCGGCAAGTCCGAAATTTCTCAGGGTTTTCAACCCCATCGCTACTGTGCATGGGGTTGTTTTTCAGATTTTTGGTTTTGCAGCCAGAGCGGGGTCTATCCCGCCCCCGCGCGCTTCTTCTGCCAGACCAGATGCACGGCGCAGGTGCAGCCCGGCGGATGCGAGGCGAGATCCGCTGGGGTCTCGTCGTTCGCGGGTGTCGCGGCAAACGCCTTGTCGGTCCCCTCTCGCGACGGGATGTAGTTCAGCACCGGCGCGAGCCAGCGCTCGGCTTCCGCGACGCTCATGCCCTTGCGCGCGGCGTAGTCCTCGACCTGGTCGCGCTCGATCTTGCCGACGCCGAAATAATAGCTCTCGGGGCTGGCGAAATAGAGCCCGGACACGCTGGAGCCCGGCCACATCGCAAAGCTCTCGGTCAGCTTCACGCCGCAGGTCGCTTCCGCATCGAGCAGCTCGAACAGCGTCGCCTTCTCGGTGTGGTCGGGCTGCGCGGGATAGCCCGGCGCGGGGCGGATGCCCTGATACTTCTCGAGGATCAGCTCGTCGTTGGAGAGCGTCTCGTCCGGCGCGTAGGCCCAGAACTCGCGGCGCACGCGGGCGTGCATGCGCTCGGCGAAGGCCTCGGCGAGGCGATCGGCCAGCGCCTTGCACAGGATCGAGGAGTAGTCGTCGTTGGCCATCTTGAAGCGGTCGGCGACCGCATCCTCGCCGATGCCTGCCGTGACGACGAAGCCGCCGACATAATCGGGCACGCCCGCGGGCGCGATGAAGTCGGCGAGCGCCGCATTGAAGCGGCCCTCGCGCTTCTCGAGCTGCTGGCGCAGCGTGTGTAGCGTCGCGATCTTCTTCGTGCGGCTCTCGTCGGCATAGAGCGCGATGTCGTCGCCTTCGGCATTCGCCGGCCAGAAACCGATCGTCGCGCGCGCCCGGAACCACTTTTCCTTGACGATGGTGTCGAGCATCTTGCGCGCGTCATCGTAGAGCGAGCGCGCGACCTCGCCGACCTTGGCATCGTCGAGGATGGCGGGGAAGCGTCCTGCGAGTTCCCAGGTCTGGAAGAACGGGGTCCAGTCGATGCAGTCGACGAGCTCGGCGAGGTCGTAGTCGTCAAAGCTGCGGATGCCGAGGAAAGTCGGCTTCACCGGCCTGTTCGCGGCGAAATCGACCGGCACGCGGTTGGCGCGCGCTGCGGCGAGCTTCAAGCGCTTCTTGTCGGCCTGCGCGCGCAGATGTGCGTCCGAGATCTTGGCATATTCGGCGCGCACCTCGGCGGCGTAGGTCTCGCGCTTCTCGGGCGAGAGCAGCGAGGACGCAACGCCGACGGCGCGGCTGGCGTCGTTGACGTGCACGACGGGACCGGCGCGATAGCTCGGGTCGATCTTCACAGCGGTGTGCACGCGGCTCGTGGTGGCGCCGCCGATCAAGAGCGGCAGCTTGAGGCCCTCGCGCTGCAATTCGCCGGCGAAGAATGCCATCTCGTCGAGCGAGGGCGTGATCAGGCCTGAGAGACCGACGATGTCGGCCTTCTCCGCCTTCACGGTCTCGACGATCTTGGCGGCGGGCACCATCACGCCGAGGTCGATCACCTCGTAATTGTTGCACTGGAGCACGATGCCGACGATGTTCTTGCCGATGTCGTGGACGTCGCCCTTGACGGTCGCGAGCACAATCTTGCCGGCGGAGGAGGAGCCTTCCGTGCCGATGCCATTGGCGAGGTTGCGCGCCTTCTCTTCTTCCATGAACGGCATCAGCCAGGCTACCGCCTGCTTCATCACGCGGGCGGACTTCACCACCTGCGGCAGGAACATCTTGCCGTCGCCAAAGAGGTCCCCGACCACGTTCATGCCGGCCATCAGCGGGCCCTCGATCACGTCGAGCGGACGCGAGGAAGCCTTGCGGGCCTCTTCAGTGTCCTGCTCGATGAACTCGGTGATGCCATGCACCAGCGAATGCGACAGCCTTTTCGCCACCGGCCATTCGCGCCAGGCGAGATCGGCTTCCTTGGTCTGGGTCTTGTTGCCGCGGAATTTCTCCGCAAGCGCCAGCAGCCGTTCGGACGCGCCCGGGTCGCGGTTGAGCACGACGTCCTCGCAGACCTGGCGCAGCTCAGGATCGATGTCGTCATAGACGATCATCTGGCCGGCATTGACGATGCCCATGTCCATGCCGGCCTTGATGGCGTGATACAGGAACACCGAGTGCATGGCCTCGCGCACCGGCTCGTTGCCGCGGAACGAGAACGACAAATTGGAGACGCCGCCCGAGATGTGCGCGCCCGGCAGGTTCTGGCGGATCCAGCGCGTCGCCTCGATGAAGTCGACGCCGTAATTGTTGTGCTCCTCGATGCCGGTGGCGATCGCGAAGATGTTCGGATCGAAGATGATGTCCTCGGGCGGGAAGCCGACCTTGTTCACCAGGATGTCGTAGGCGCGCTTGCAGATTTCGGTCTTGCGCGCGAACGTGTCGGCCTGGCCGACCTCGTCGAACGCCATCACGACGACAGCCGCGCCATGACGGCGGGCGATCTTGGCCTCGTGAATGAACTTCTCCTCGCCTTCCTTCATCGAGATCGAGTTGACGACCGGCTTGCCCTGCACGCATTTCAGGCCGGCTTCGATCACGGAGAATTTCGAGGAATCGACCATCACGGGGACGCGGGCGATGTCGGGCTCGGCGGCGACGAGATTGAGGAATGTCACCATCGCAGCTTCGGAGTCGAGCAGGCCCTCGTCCATGTTGACGTCGATGATCTGCGCGCCGTTCTCGACCTGGTCGCGCGCGACCTGCAGCGCCGCCGTGTAGTCGCCGGCTGTGATCAGCTTGCGGAAGCGGGCGGAGCCCGTGACGTTGGTGCGCTCGCCGACGTTCACGAACGGGATTGCGTCGGTCAGGATGAAGGGCTCGAGGCCGGAGAGCCGCAGGCGCGGTTCGATCTCCGGCACGATGCGCGGCTTGTGCGGGGCGACGGCGGCGGCGATCGCCGCGATGTGGTCCGGCGTGGTGCCGCAGCAGCCGCCGACGATGTTGACGAGGCCATCGCGCGCGAACTCGCCGACGAGGCGCGCCATGTATTCGGGCGTCTCGTCATACTGGCCGAACTCGTTGGGCAGGCCGGCATTTGGATACGCACACACCAGCGTGTCGGCGACGCGGCCGATATCGGCAATGTGCGCGCGGAGGTCTTCGGCGCCGAGCGCGCAGTTGAAGCCGATGGTCACAGGCTTGGCGTGCCGCACCGAATGCCAGAACGCTTCCGGCATCTGGCCGGACAGCAGGCGGCCGGACTTGTCGGTGATAGTGCCCGACACCATCACGGGCATGTCGATGCCGCGTTCTTCGGTGATCTCGGCGATCGCATAGAGCGCCGCCTTGGCGTTCAGCGTATCGAAGATGGTCTCGACCAGCAGCAGGTCGACGCCGCCGTCGAGCATGCCACGGATCTGCTCGCCATAGGATTTGCGCAGATCATCGAAGGTGACGGCGCGGTAGCCGGGATTGGAGACGTCGGGAGAGATCGAGGCGGTGCGGTTGGTCGGGCCGATGGCGCCCGCGACGAAGCGCGGCTTGCCGTCCTCGGCCTCGACGCGCCGTGCGGCATTGCCGGCGAGGCGGGCGCCTTCGCGCGCCATCTCGTAGACGATGTCGGTGAGGTCGTAATCGGCCTGCGCGATCGACGTCGTGGAGAAGGTGTTGGTCGCGACGATGTCGGCGCCGGCGCGCAAATACGCCGCGTGGATGTCCTCGATTGCCTGCGGCTGGGTCAGGATCAACAAATCGTTGTTGCCGCGCAGGTCGCGATGAAAGTCCTTGAAGCGCTCGCCGCGGAAGGCGGCCTCGTCGAACTGCAGGTTCTGGATCATCGTGCCCATGGCGCCGTCGAGCACGAGAATACGCTCGCGCGCGGCGTTGAGCAGGGCAGTTCGCTTGGGAGAGGTGGGTACGGTCATGTTGTCTTAAGCCGCCTTCTGCGCGCTCTTGGCGCGGATGCCGAGCAAATGGCTGATCGCGAACACGAGATCGGCGCGGTTCATGGTGTAGAAATGGAAAGTGTCGACGCCGTGCTTGGCGAGCTTCTGCACCTGGCCGGCCGCGACGGTTGCGGCCACCAGCTTGCGGGTCTCGGCATCATCATCGAGGCCTTCGAATTTCGCGGCGAACCAGTCCGGCACGGTGGTGCCGGCGCGCGTCACGAAATTGCGGGCCTGCTTGAAATTGTGCATGGGCATGATGCCCGGCACGATCGGGATGTCGATGCCGCGCGCCCGCACGCGGTCGAGATAGCGGAAGTAGAGGTCGTTGTCGAAGAATACCTGGGTGATCGCGCGCGTCGCGCCGGCATCGACCTTGGCCTGCAGCGTGTCGATATCATCATCGAAGTCGCGCGCCTCGGGGTGCTTCTCCGGATAGGCGGATACGCTCACTTCGATGTCTGCATGCCGCTTCTTGATGCCGGCGACGAGCGCGGCGGACGTCTGGTAGCCGTCGGGATGGCTGGAATAGGCCGTGCCGATGCCTGCGGGCGGATCACCGCGCAAGCCCACGATGTGGCGGACGCCGACCTCGTGATAGCGGTCGACGATCTCGTCGATCTCGCCGCGCGAGGCACCGACGCAGGTCAGATGCGCCGCCGGCAGCAGCGCGGTCTCCTTCAGGATGCGGGCGATGGTTGAATGGGTGCGCTCGCGGGTCGAGCCGCCGGCGCCATAGGTCACCGAGACGAATTTCGGGTCGAGCGGCGCGAGCCGGTTGATGGTCTCCCAGAGATTGCGCTCCATATCTTCCGTCTTGGGCGGAAAGAACTCGAAGGAGATCGCAGGCCGCTTCAGGTGCCCGTCTTGCCCGTCGGCTCGGGCAGGAATCGTCAGATCGGTCATGGCACCACTCGCTCCAGATGTGCCGCCAGATCCTGGCGGCCGACGGTCAGGTCTAGCTTGGGAGAGCCTATGATAGGACAAAGGTAGTTTGATCGACAGCCCATCAATGATGGGAAATGGCCCACTTATGCCAACAATGGCTGAATTATCGAATATCTATCGGTCTGAGTGGGATACCGGTATCTTCATGATAATCTACTTATTTCAATAGTTTGTGGAAGTTCTGATGGATGCCTGAGGCAGACGACGTGGGTGGGCAGAATGGAATCAATGTTGTTGGAATTGCCTTTGGCCCACCGCCTCGCTTCGGTCGACTGCACGGGCTCGCGGTCTGCACACGTCAGATCTGCGCAGCCGCCCCATTGTCGCCGCGCGGCCCTCCACTAGGTTAGCGCGCCATGATCCCGCTCGCAGTCCTCGACCTCTCCGTCGTCACATCAGGCACCAGGCCTGCCGCGGCGCTGCGCAACAGCATCGACCTGGCGCGCCATGTCGATGGCCTCGGCTATGTCCGCTACTGGCTCGCCGAGCATCACAACCTCGCCTCGGTCGCGAGCCCCGCGCCCGACGTCATGATTGGGCAGATCGCGGCGGTGACGAAGCATATCCGCGTCGGCTCCGGCGGGGTGATGCTGCCCAACCACGCCCCGCTGGTCGTCGCCGAGCGATTCAAGATGCTGGAGGCGCTGTTTCCCGGCCGTATCGACCTCGGCCTTGGCCGGGCGCCCGGCACCGATGGCGCCACCGCCTATGCGCTTCGCAGCCGGCTCGACCGCCGCGAGGGCGACGATTTCCTGGAGCGGCTGCACGAGCTGATTCTGTGGGAGACCCGCGAATTTCCCGCAGGGCATCCCTACCACAACGTCGTCGCCATGCCCGACGACACCAAACTGCCGCCGATCTGGCTGCTCGGCTCCAGCGATTATTCCTCGGAATTGGCCGCACAGGTCGGCATGGGCTTCGCCTTCGCGCATCATTTCGCGTCCCACGACGCGGTCGACGCGATGGTGCATTATCGCAACCGCTTCCAGCCCTCGGCCTGGCGTGCGAGCCCCCACGCCATCCTCGCGGTCGCCGTCATCATCGCCGATACCGATGAGGAGGCCGAACGGCTCGCCAGCTCGTTCGACCTCAACCGGTTGCGCCGCGACCGCGGTCAATATCTGCCGCTGCCGAGCGTCGAGGAGGCACTGGCCTATCCTTACTCCGACTCCGAACGCACCTCGATTCTCCGCAACCGTTCCCGCCTGTTCGTCGGCAGCCCCGCGACGGTGCGGAAGAAACTGCAGCCGCTAATCGACGCGAGCAAGCCGGACGAGCTGATGGCGATCACAGCGGTGTACGATCACGAGGCGCGGAAGAAGTCGTATTCGCTGCTCGCCGAGGCGTTCGGGTTGGTGAAGCCGGCGGCCGCATAGGAGCTGCCGTGCCCCGGACGCAGCGCAACGCCCTTCAGCGGTGCGCTACTGAGCCGGGGCCCATCGCAGCGCCGGGGCGCGTCGCCCCTGTGTCCCGGCTCGCGCTTCGCGCGTCCGGGACACGAGATCAATCCTGCTGCGTCTCGCTGAACGTCGCGCGGAAGGGGTGGCCGGGATACACGCCGACGATGCGGAATTCGCGCGAGAAGAATTTCAGCTCCTCGATCGCGAAGGCGAGACCCTTGTCTTCAGGGTGGCCGTCGACGTCGGCGTAGAACTGCGTGGCAAAGAAATTGCCGTCGACCATGTAGCTTTCGAGCTTGGTCATGTTGACGCCGTTGGTGGCAAAGCCGCCGAGCGCCTTGTAGAGCGCGGCCGGCAAATTGCGCACCCGGAACACAAAAGTCGTGACCAGCGGGCCGGAGCCTTGGGCGGCCCATTTCGGCTCGCGCGCCAGCACCACGAAGCGGGTGGTGTTGTGCGCCTCGTCCTCGATGTCCTCCGCGAGGATGTCGAGGCCGTAGATCTTCGCGGCGAGGCGGGAGGCGATCGCGGCCACCGTCTTGTCCTTGCGCTCGGAGATGTCTCGAGCGCTGCCGGCGGTGTCGGCATGCACGATCGGCTTGATGCCGAGCTTGCGGATGATGCGCCGGCATTGGCCAAGCGCATGCACATGGCTCTCAACGCTCTTGATGTCATCGAGCTTGGTGCCCTTCACCGCCATCAGCTGATGCCGGACCGGCAAAAACCATTCACCGATGATGAAGAGGCCGGAGGCCGGCAAGAGGTGATGGATATCGGCAACACGGCCCGCGACCGAATTCTCGATCGGGATCATGCCGAGATCGGCCTCGCCCGAGGAGATCGCCGACAGCGCGTCCTCGAAGGTGGCGCAGGGCATCGGCTCGGCGTCGGGATAGGCCTCGACGATGGCGATGTGGGAATTGGCCCCGGGCTCGCCCTGGAATGCGATCTTCATCTTGCTCATGTCTTAAAAGTGCTCCTGGGTCGGCCTTGTAACAGCGGCTCAGGATTTGGAAAGGATGCTGCGGGCGGTTTCCAGGTCGGCCGGCGTGTCGACCCCGCGGGGCACGGTGTCGACGATGGTGAAGTCGATGCGCATTCCGGCCTCGAGCGCCCTGAGCTGTTCGAGCTTCTCCTGCAATTCCAGCGGCGAGGGCGGCAGCGAAACGTAACGCTCGAGCGCGGCGCGGCGATAGGCGTAGAGGCCTATATGGTGGTAACGCGGTCCGTCGCCGGTCGGCGCGGTCGCGCGTGTGAAATAAAGTGCACGCATGCGCTTGCCGCCGAGTGAGGTTCCGATCGCCTTCACGACGCTCGGGGCGAGGTCCTCCTCCTCGGTGTGGATCTGCGAAGCCAGTGTCGCGATGTCCACTGCCGGGTCTTGCAGGGGCGGCAGCACCTCGCGGATGTTGCCGATCGTGATCGTCGGGAAATCGCCCTGCAGATTGACCACGATCTCCGCCTTGCCGTCCGGATCGAGCTTCTGCATGGCCTCGTGGATACGGTCGGAGCCGGAGGGGTGTGTGGGGCTGGTCATCACGGCCTCGCCGCCATGGGCTGTCACGACCGAAGCGATCTCGGGCGTGTCGGTCGCGACCGCGACCCGGCCTATTCCGGCGGCCTCGGCGCGGCGCATCACGTGCACGATCATCGGCAATCCCGCGATATCGGCGAGTGGCTTGCCGGGCAGGCGGGTGGCGGCCATACGGGCCGGGATCAGCACCAGGATGCGAGGATCGATCATCGGGTCAAGAGCCTGGAAACGGGGCGTTTTCCGCTCCGAGAAATGGGGTGGGGACGGGCCGAAAGCCGGGTCGCTTATACGGGTTGCCAGACCCCCGGCAAACCGATATCTCAATGGCAAAACTCGGGGAAACAATAGGGAACGTTTGATTCTCCCGAGGCTCGTCCTGGCGGCCGATTGCGCCGCTGTTTCCTTCTTGCGGTGGGGCCTGGCCGGAAATGGACTCTTTCGAACTCAATAAAATCATGGGTGCCGTGCTTGGTACCTGTCTCTTTCTCTTGGTGACCAGCTTTACCGCCCAGGCTCTTTTCTCGCCCAAGATGCCGGAAAAGCCAGGCTTCGAGATCGCCGTGAAGGAAGACGCCGGCCACGGCAAGGAAGGCGGCGCTGCCGCCGCGGCCTCCGAGCCGATCGAAAAGTTGCTCCAGACCGCCTCCGTCGAAAAGGGCGCGGCGGCCGCCAAGAAGTGCGGTGCCTGCCACACTTTCGAGAAGGGTGGCCCGAATCGCGTCGGTCCGAACCTCTATGGCGTCGTCGGCGAGAAGAGGGGTGAGGGCCGCGGCGGCTTCAATTTCTCCGCTGCCATGAAGGGCAAGGGCGGTACCTGGACATTCGACGACCTGAACAAGTTCATCGCCAATCCGAAGGGCTTCATCCCGGGCACTGCGATGGGCTTCGCCGGTATTGCCAAGGATTCCGAGCGCGCCGACGTCATTGCCTATCTGAATTCGCTGTCAGAGCATCCTCAGCCGCTGCCGACCGCGTCGAAGTAAGGCCTCAAGAACCTGATCTGGAATATGCGGCCAGGCTGAAAAGCCTGGCCGTTTCCTTATCCGGGCCTCGCGGTGACGTTATCGGGGCGTTTGGCCGCATCCGTCGGGCCGTCCGGCCTTCCAAGATGAGGAAAAAGCAACATATTCGGTCGAAACCTCGCCTATATTGGGAACTTAAAGGAGTAGCCTCCTTCAAGACAGGAATGTTGATTTGGCCATCACCCGACGTGATCTCCTGCTCACCGGCACTGCGGCCGCAGCGCTCCCCGCCCTCGGTTCCGTAGCGGGCCTTTCCGTCGTCGGCAGTGCCGAGGCGCAATCGGCGAATGAGCTTCCTTGGCGCCATGCCTTGTCGCTGTTCGGAAAGGTTAAGTACCCCGCCGACTTCAAGCGCTTCGACTACGTCAATCCGGAAGCGCCCAAAGGCGGCGTCGCGCGCCAGATCGCGGTCGGCACCTTCGACAATTTCAATATCGTCGTGTCGGGCGTGAAGGGGCAGGTCGCCGGTGCCGTCGCATTCATCTACGAATCCCTCACGACGCCCTCGCTCGACGAAGTCTCGACCGAATACGGCGCGCTCGCCGAGGCCGTCAGCCATCCGGACGATTTCTCTTTCGTCACCTATCGTTTGCGGCCGGAGGCCAAATGGCACGACGGCAAACCTGTTACCGCGGATGACGTGATCTTCTCGCTCGATTCCTTCAAGAAGCACCACCCGATGTACTCGGCCTATTACAGCCATGTGGTGAAGGCCGAAAAGGTCGGCGAGCGCGAGGTGAAATTCGTATTCGACGCGCCGGGCAACCGCGAACTGCCGCAGATCGTCGGGCAACTCACGGTCCTGCCGAAGCATTGGTGGGAAGGGACCGACGCGCAGGGCCGCAAGCGCGACGTGTCCGCCACCACGCTCGAAGTGCCGCTCGGTTCCGGCCCCTACAGGGTCAAGGACTTCGTTGCAGGACGGTCGATCGCGCTGGAGCGCGTCAAGGACTATTGGGGCCGCGACCTCGCCTCCAATGTCGGTCGCAACAATTTCGACGAGCTGCGCTACGAATATTTCCGCGACGCCACCGTCGCGATCGAGGCCTTCAAGGCCGACCAGGTCGATTGGCGCACCGAGAACAGCGCGAAGAACTGGGCGACAGCCTACGACTTCCCGGCCGTGAGCGAAAAGCGCGTGATCCTCGAGGAGTTCGCCAATCGCAGCTCGGGCGTGATGCAGGCGTTCGTGCCGAACCTGCGCCGCGGCAAGTTCAGCGACCCGCGCGTGCGGCGCGCGCTCAACTACGCGTTCGACTTCGAGGAGATGAACAAGCAGATCTTCTACGGCCAGTACAAGCGCATCAACAGCTATTTCGACGGCATCGACGAGCTCATGGCGACCGGCTTGCCGCAGGGCAAGGAGCTTGAGATCCTCGAGACCGTGCGCGCCCAGGTCCCGCCCGAAGTCTTCACCACGGCCTACACCAATCCGGTCGGCGGCAGCCCGGAAGCCGTGCGCGATAATTTGCGCGAGGCGCTGCGGCTGTTCAAGGAGGCCGGCTACGAGGTGCGCGACCGCAAGCTGACCGACGTCAAGACCGGCGCCCAGTTCACCCTGGAGCTGCTGAACTCGGATCCGAGCTTCGAGCGGATCACGCTGTTCTACAAGCCGTCGCTGGAGCGGCTCGGCATTGCGGTGAGCGTGCGGACGGTCGATCCGACCCAATACGAAAACAGGACGCGCGAGTGGGATTTCGATGTCGTCACCAACTCGTGGGGCGAGTCGCAGTCGCCGGGCAACGAGCAGCGCGAATTCTGGTCGTCCAAGACGGCCGACATCGCAGGTTCGCGCAACATTGGCGGCATCAAGAATCCGGCAGTCGACAAGCTGATCGAGCGGGTGATCTACGCCAGGGATCGCGACGATCTCGTCGCCGCGACCAAGGCGCTCGACCGCGTGCTGCTGTGGAATCATTACGTCGTGCCGCAATGGACCTATACGAAGGTACGCACCGCGCGCTGGGACCGTTTCGGCCGGCCGACGGAAATGCCCAGATACGGTCAGTCCGGCTTCCCGTTCATCTGGTGGTACGACGCAGACAAGGCGGCGCGGATCGCAAAGAAGTCGTGAAGGATATTCCCCGCATGAGGCAGATGTCACGCCGCCACGTGCTGGCCTTGGGTGTCGGCAGCGCCGTTGGTGCGTCCCTGAATGCGCAGCTGCTGCGTGGCGCGCGTGCATCGGAAGCCGGGATCGAGGCTCACGGCATCTCGGCGTTCGGCGATCTCAAATATCCCGCCGACTTCCACCATTTCGACTACGTCAACGTCGATGCGCCGAAAGGCGGCACGTTCTCACTCATTCCGTCGGTGCGCGCCTACAACCAATCCTACCAGACCTTCAACTCCCTCAACGCCTTCATCCTGAAGGGCGACGGCGCTCAGGGCATGGACATGACGTTTGCGCCACTGATGGTGCGCGCAAGCGACGAGCCTGATGCGATGTACGGGCTTGCAGCCAAATCCGTGCAGATATCGCCGGACAAGCTGGTCTACCGCTTCACGATGCGGCCGGAGGCGAAATTCCACGATGGCACGAAGCTCACCGCGCAGGATGCGGCGTTTTCGTTGATGACGCTGAAGACCAAGGGACATCCCCTGATCCTGGTGCAGCTGCGCGACATGGTCGGCGCGGAGGCGGTCGACGACGCAACGCTCGTCGTCACCTTTGCCAAGGGGCGGGCGCGCGACGTGCCGCTCTATGCCGCCAGCCTGCCGATCTTCTCGAAGGCCTATTACGCGTCTCGCCCGTTCGATGAATCGTCTCTGGAGATCCCGCTGGGCTCGGGTCCGTACAAGGTCGGTAAGTTCGAGGTCAATCGCTATATCGAGTATGAGCGGGTGAAGGATTGGTGGGCTGCCGATCTGCCGCCCTGCCGCGGTGCCTATAATTTCGATGTCGTGCGCTATGAGTTCTATCGCGACCGCGACGTCGCTTTCGAAGGGTTTACCGGCAAGAACTATCTCTACCGGGAAGAGTTCACCTCACGCATCTGGGCGACGCGATACGACTTCGCGGCCGTGAAGGATGGCCGCGTCAAGCTCGAGATCGTGCCCGACGACACGCCGTCCGGCGCGCAGGGCTGGTTCATCAACACCCGACGCGAGAAATTCAGAGATCCCCGCGTGCGCGAGGCCCTGATCGACGCTTTCGACTTCGAATGGACCAACAAGACCATCATGTACGGCGCCTATGCCCGTACGGTGTCGCCGTTCCAGAACTCCGATCTCATGGCCAGCAACGGGCCTCCGTCGCCGGAAGAGCTGAAGCTGCTCGAGCCATTCCGCGGTCAGGTTCCCGATGAGGTGTTCGCTGCGCCCTTCGCGCCGCCGGTTTCCGACGGATCGGGGCAGGACCGAGCTCTCTTGCGCAAGTCGCAGCAGCTGCTCAACGAAGCCGGCTTTCCGATCAAGGATGGCAAGCGAATGCTGCCGAGCGGAGAGGTGTTCAAGATTGAATTCCTGGCGGAGGAGCCTTCGCTTCAGCCGCATCACGCGCCGTATATCAAGAACTTGGGGACGCTCGGCATCGAGGCGAGCCTCCGCCTCGTCGATGCCGTGCAATATCGCGCGCGCGTGGAGGATTTCGACTTTGACATGACGATCCAGCGCTTCAGCATGTCGGCGACGCCGGGCGATGCCATGCGGGCGTTCTTCTCGTCGCAAGTCGCCGCAACCAAGGGCTCGTACAATCTCGCGGGCGTCGCCAGCCCGGCGATCGACGCCATGATCGAGAAGATCATGGCAGCCGAGAGCCGCGAGGAATTGACTGTCGCCTGCCGTGCCTTTGACCGCTTGTTCCGCGCCGGCCGCTATTGGGTGCCGCAATGGTATAACAAGACGCACCGGCTCGCGTACTGGGATCAGTTCAGCCATTCCCAGAAGCTGCCGCGCTACGCCAATGGCGTCGGGGCTCCCGACATCTGGTGGTCCGACCGCGCCAAGGCGGCCAAGCTCGAGCAGGCGAAATAGCCATGAGTGCCTATATCGCCCGCCGTATTCTCCTGATGATTCCGACCTTGCTCGGAATCCTGTTCGTCTCCTTCATCGTCGTGCAGTTCGCGCCGGGCGGCCCGGTCGAGCGCGTGATCGCGCAGCTCTCGGGGGCCGACACCGGCGGCACCTCGCGCATTTCGGGCGGCAGCGACTTTGCGCAGCGCGCGCCCGGGCAGGTCGGGGCGGGGGGCGATGCCATCAACTCGAAATATCGCGGCGCGCAGGGCCTCGATCCCGACTTCATCAAGAAGCTCGAGGCACAGTTCGGCTTCGACAAGCCGGCGCCGGAACGCTTCGCGCTGATGGTTTGGAATTTTGCCCGCTTCGATTTCGGCAAGAGCTATTTCCGCGACGTCAGCGTGCTCCAGCTGATCAAGGAGAAGCTGCCGGTCTCGATCTCGCTCGGCATCTGGCTGACATTGATCACCTATCTGATCTCGATCCCGCTCGGCATCCGCAAGGCGGTGAAGGACGGCACGCGCTTCGACACCTGGACATCGACCGTTCTCGTGCTGGGCTATGCCATTCCAGGCTTTCTGTTCGCGATCCTCCTCATCATCCTGTTTGCCGGCGGCTCGTTCTTCAACTGGTTTCCGCTGCGCGGACTGACCTCGGACGGCTGGTCGCAGTTTCCCTGGTACTGGAAGATTATCGATTATTTCTGGCATTTGACGCTGCCGCTGATCGCCATGGGGCTCGGTGCCTTCACCACCATGACGTTCCTGACCAAGAACTCGTTCCTGGACGAGATTCGCAAGCAATACGTCATGACAGCGCGCGCCAAGGGCTGCGGCGAGGGCCGGGTGCTTTACGGCCATGTCTTCCGCAATGCGATGCTGATCGTGATCGCGGGCTTCCCAGGGACGTTCATTCACGCCTTCTTTTCAGGCTCGCTTCTGATCGAGACCATCTTCTCGCTGGACGGGCTTGGGCTACTCAGCTTCGAGAGCGTGCTCAATCGCGACTATCCCGTGGTGTTCGGCACGCTCTACATCTTTTCGCTGGTCGGCCTCGTGATCAATTTGGTCTCCGACCTCACCTATATGTGGATCGACCCACGGATCGATTTCGAGGCGCGGGAGGTCTGATGACGGTTACCGCGCCGACGCCGATCGAGACCACGACCCAGTCCCCGCTGGGTGAGGTCGTTCCGATCACGCGCAAGCCCTTCGCGCCTTCGCCGCTCAACAGGCGGCGGTGGCGGAACTTCAAGGCGAACCGCCGCGGCTACTGGTCGTTCTGGATCTTCATCGCCCTGTTCGTGGTCTCGCTGTTCGCGGAGTTGATCGCCAACGATCGGCCTTTCCTGATCAAGTTCGACGGCCGGCTCTATTGGCCCGCTTTCGTGACCTATTCGGAAACCACCTTCGGCGGCGACTTCGAGACCGCGGCCGACTATCGCGACCCCTATTTGCAGAAGCTAATCAAGGACAAGAACGGCACCATCGTCTGGCCCCTGATCCGTTATTCTTACGACACCCACAATCTCGACCTGCCGACACCGGCGCCGTCGCCGCCGACCTGGATGTTGACGGAAGCGCAATGCAAGCCGGTGGTGGAGAAGAAGGGGCTGAAGAGCTGCCGCGACCTCGAATATAACTGGCTCGGGACGGACGATCAGGGGCGCGACGTGGTCGCCCGGCTGATCTATGGCTTCCGCATCTCGGTGCTGTTCGGCCTTTGCCTCACCATCGTCTCGTCCGTCATCGGCATCGCAGCGGGGGCGGTGCAGGGATATTTCGGCGGGCGGGTCGATCTCATCTTCCAGCGCTTCATCGAGATCTGGACCGCGATTCCCTCGCTCTATCTTCTCCTGATCCTGTCCTCGGTGCTCGTGCCGGGCTTCTTCGTGCTGCTCGGCATCCTCCTGCTGTTCTCCTGGGTCTCGCTGGTCGGTCTGGTGCGGGCCGAGTTCCTGCGCGGACGCAATTTCGAATACATCCAGGCGGCGCGGGCGCTCGGCGTCTCCAACCCCGTCATCATGTTCCGCCACCTGCTGCCGAACGCGATGGTCGCGACCATGACGTTCCTGCCCTTCATCGTGTCGAGCTCGGTTATGACGCTGACGGCGCTCGATTTCCTGGGCTTCGGCCTGCCGCCGGGATCGCCTTCGCTCGGCGAATTGCTATCGCAGGCCAAGGCCAATGTGCAGGCCCCCTGGCTCGGCTTCTCCGGCTTCTTCTCGGTCGCGAGCATGCTGTCGCTCCTGATCTTCATCGGCGAAGCCGTGCGCGACGCCTTCGATCCGCGCAAGACGTTCAGGTAGGCCGATGGACGCGATCAACCAGCCCCTGCTTGCCGTTCGCGATCTCTCGGTGGCCTTTCACCAGGGCGGCTCCACCACGCTCGCGGTCGACAAGGTCTCCTTCCAGATCAAGCGCGGCGAATGCCTGGCGCTGGTCGGCGAATCCGGCTCCGGCAAGTCCGTCAGCGCGCTCTCGATCCTCAAGCTGTTGCCCTATCCGAACGCCTCGCATCCCTCGGGCAGCATCCGCTTCAAGGGGCAGGAGCTGATCGACCGATCCGAGCAGCAGATGCGGGAGATTCGCGGCAGCGACATCTCCATCATCTTCCAGGAGCCGATGACCTCGCTCAACCCGCTGCACACGATCGAGGCGCAGATCGGCGAGATCATCCAGCTGCACAATCCGACCAGCAATGCCGAGGCGCGCCGGCGGACGCTGGAATTGCTGACGCAGGTCGGCATTCCCGAGCCGGAGACGCGACTGAAGAGCTATCCGCATCAGCTCTCCGGCGGTCAGCGCCAGCGTGTGATGATCGCGATGGCGCTCGCCAACGAGCCCGATCTGTTGATCGCGGACGAGCCGACGACGGCGCTCGACGTCACGGTGCAGGCGCAGATCCTGACGCTGCTCGCCGAGATCCGCTCGCGGCTCGGCATGAGCCTGCTCTTCATCACCCACGATCTCGGCATCGTGCGCCGCATCGCCGACACCGTCTGTGTCATGAAGAGCGGCGAGATCGTCGAGCAGGGGCCGGTCGAGCAGGTCTTCAGGGGCCCGAAGCATCCTTATACGCGCGACCTGCTCGCGGCGGAGCCGAAACCCGATCCGGCGCCGCCGCAGCCGGGTGCGCAGGTGGTGATGTCCGCCAACGACCTGAAGGTCTGGTTTCCGATCAAGCGCGGCCTGATGCGCAAGACGGTAGGCCACATCAAGGCGGTCGACGGCGTCAGCATCGCCGTGCGCAAGGGCGAGACGCTCGGTGTGGTCGGCGAGTCAGGCTCGGGCAAGACCACGCTGGGGCTCGCGCTGCTGCGGCTGATCTCCTCGAACGGACGCATCGTGTTCCTGGGGAAAGACATCCAGGGGCTGCGTTTCAAGGAGATGCGGCCGTTCCGGCGCGACATGCAGATCGTGTTCCAGGACCCGTTCGGCTCGCTCAGCCCGCGCATGTCGGTCGCCGACATCATCGCCGAAGGTCTCTCGGTGCATCAGCCGAAGCTGTCGCACGAAGAGCGCGAGGCGCGCGTCGTCAAGGCGCTGGAGGACGTCGGGCTGAAGCCTGACACCCGCTACCGCTATCCCCATGAATTCTCCGGCGGCCAGCGCCAGCGCATCAGCATCGCGCGGGCGGTCGTGCTGGAGCCGGATTTCGTCGTGCTGGACGAGCCGACCAGCGCGCTCGACATGCTGTTCCAGGCGCAGATGGTCGATCTGTTGCGCGAACTCCAGCGCAAGCGCGAGCTCACCTACATGTTCATCTCGCACGATCTGCGCGTCGTCGCGTCGCTTGCGAGCCATCTGATCGTGATGCGCGGCGGCAAGGTCGTCGAAGAGGGGCAGGCCGCCGAGCTGTTCAAGAACCCGAAGACCGAATACACGCGCGCGCTGTTCGCGGCGGCGTTCCGGCTGGAGACGGCGGGCAACGGGTCGGTGGCGACGTAGCCTGTCATTTCCAGACGCGCGACATTGCGGCGCCCGGAGCGTTTCGCCGGAGCAGGCTGCACGGGGCAGCCCGCGCAGCCCGCCTTGATGTTACGCGGCGCGTTCCTTGTCTGACGCTTCCTCGAGTGTGGCCGCAGTATCTTCCAGCTTCTTGTCGTAATTGGCCTCGAGCCTCTCGATACTATCGGCCCACATCCTCAGCATTGAGACCTGGAAGTGCATCATCGGCTTCAAGGCATTCATGCCGATTGCTGTCGCTGCGGCGATCCGCCGTTGAGGGTCGGGCACGAAACGGTTTGCATTGGTGTCGTCTGCCATGCTGTTCGCTCCTTCGCTCTGGTGTATGACCTAAGCTATCTGTCCTGTTGCGAACTGCTTGCTTCCAAACGCTCGGCCAGAAGTTGATCTGCCGCGCGGCGCGCGCATTGGTCGTCATGCAATTCATCCAGCTTTTTCAAGTAGGCGACCGCGGCTATCTGCAAGAGATCGAAATCATCCTCGCCGGTACCGCGAAGATTGGAGATGTAGCTGTAGAGGGCGGAACGCCTGTCGTCGTTCTCGCTGATGCCGCTGTGGAGCAGCAAGTAGTTTCGCCAAGCGAACGCACACGCGCCTTCTCTGGCTTGAGAACTCATGGGCACCTCCTAAAGCCAGAGAAAGACTGACGCCGCGTTTCGTTCCGCAAATCTCCTCAGATGTAACGTTGTTCCGTAGCTGCGCCGCAAGGTAAACCATTCTGCCGGTGCCAATGCGCCCGTTCCGTCAGCAACCGCGTCCGAAACCTGCTCGGATGCCGAGAACAAAGATCGGGTACGACCCTCTCGATCCACGGCCCTAGAGCCGCTTGATCGCGACGACCTCGCTGCCGGCCTGCCTGATCCGAGCAATCGCCGGCTGGATCGCCTCGATCACCGTCGCCATGTGATGCGCGTTGGCGTGAACCATCGTGCTGCCATCGCGGACGATGGCGACATGGCCCTTCCAGAAAATGAGATCGCCGCGCAGCAAGCTGCTGCGCTCATGCGGCTCCAGTGCGCGGCCGAGCCCCGCCAGTTGCATGTCGCTGTCGCGTGGGCAGCCGATGCCCGCCGATGTCAACGAGACCTGGACGAGGCCGGAGCAATCGATGCCGAAACTGCTTTTGCCGCCCCAGAGATAGGGCGTGCCGACGAAGCGTTCGGCGACCGTCACAAAATCCGGCTCGCGATGATCGAGCGGGGCGAGATGGGCCTTGGGCAAATATTGTCCATCGCGCGTCACGGCGAAGCTGCCGTCCTCGCGCGCCACAGCCAACCTGGATCCCATCACGAGCGTATCGGCCGGCGGCAGCTTGATCGAGGGACCGGGGAAGGCGAACGTCCGCAGCGCGCTGACCACATGGGTCGGCGTCGCCGAGGGTTTCATGAGCGCTGCATCCGGCAGCCAACCCACATAGCCATCGCCATTGAGCTGGCCCCACGCCCAGCCCTCGCCGTTGCGGTCGTAGACCGTGACGCGTTCGCCGCGCAGCGCCTCCGTCATCAGCATCGCGCCCGACGACGGTTGCTCGCGCACCGGCGCGACCGGATCAACCACCTCGAATTCCTCGCCGGTGACGAAGCGATCCGCCTCGACCTTGCCTTCGAGATATTTCGCGGCGAGGTCGGCCCGCGCCGGCGTCAGCCTCGGGTCGTATTTTGGATCATGCATAGCGCTCGCTCAGCAAGCTGTAGATGGCGCGCGCGGCCTGGCACTCGCCGCCCTCGGGCCGCGCGGGTTTTGCCGACGGAGTCCAGCCGTAGATGTCGACATGCAGCCAGCTCTTGGCCTGATCGACGAAGCGTTGCAGGAACAGCGCGCAGGTGATCGAGCCGGCAAAGCCGCCTGATGGTGCGTTGGTGATGGTAGCGGTCTTGGAGTCCAGCCAGGAATCGTAAGGCGGCCACAACGGCATGCGCCACAACGGATCGTTCTCCTTCGCCGCGCAGCGCGACAGGTCGGTGGCAAGGCTCTCATCATTGGTGTAAAAGGGCGGCAAATCCGGTCCCAGCGCGACACGCGCGGCACCGGTCAGCGTGCCCAGATCGATCAGCAGATCGGGCTTTTCCTCATCAGCCAGCGCCAGCGCGTCGGCGAGCACCAGCCGGCCCTCCGCATCCGTATTGCCGATCTCCACCGTGATGCCCTTGCGCGAAGTGAAGATGTCGAGCGGGCGGAAGGCGTTGCCGGCGACCGCGTTCTCCACCGCCGGAATCAGCACGCGCAGCCGCACCTTCAGCTTCGCATCCATCACCATGCGCGCCAGCGCGAGGACGTTGGCCGCGCCGCCCATGTCCTTCTTCATGATCAGCATGCCGCTCGACGGCTTGAGGTCGAGCCCGCCGGTGTCGAAGCAGACGCCCTTGCCGACCAGCGTCACCTTGGGATGATCGGGATCGCCCCAGCCGATGTCGATCAGCCGCGGCGCGCGGTTCGAGGCCATGCCGACGGCGTGGATCAGCGGGAAGTTCTTCTCCAGATCATCGCCGACGGTGCAGGCGAAGCTTGCGCCGAACTCTGCTGCGAGGTCTTGCGCGGCGGCGGCCAGCTCCGCCGGCCCCATGTCGTTGGAGGGCGTGTTGATGAGGTCGCGCGCGAGCATCGCCGCGCCAGCGATCCGCTCGATCTCGGCCGCATCGATGCCATCGGGCGGCACCAGCCGGACGTCGGGCCTGTCAGCCTTGCGGTAGCGCGCGAAGCGATAGCGCCCGATCGCAAAGGCGAGCGCCGCCAGCCGTGCATCGTGGGGTGCATTGGCAAAGCGATAGACCCCCGACGGCAGCAGGCCGGGCAGGGCGCCGGGCCGGAACAGGTCGCGCGATCTCGCCCCCTCGTCCTCGAGGCCGAACAGCACCTGTGCGATTGCGCCGTCGGGCGCAGGCAGCGCCAGATAGGCGCCCGGCTTGGCGGCAAAGGCGCATACCGCGGCGAACGCACGTTGCGGCGGCGGCAGCGCCTCGGCGACCTGATCCCAGCTCGATTTGGTGACGAAGGTGATCGGGATGGCGGCGGGTGACGTCTCGAAGACAGAAGGCATTGGCGGGTCCGGATCGTCAGATCAAACGGGTCATGCGAATGGATGAGACTTCGCAGAGTTTCGCCGCCGCTGCAATCGGCTTTGCTGTCACCGTTCAGCGAGCCGCTACTCGCGGCGAGGGGGCCATGCTAGGTTCCGGCAACGGTCGCCAGAGTTGGAGATCAGGCGACCGACGACAAGGCGCGCCGGGAGGAAATGCAATGGAATTTGTGTGGAGCGTGGTCACATTCATTGGCGAGGCCGTCGAGGCGATCTTCGGCTATGTCGAGCATCACCATTGGATCTTCGCGTTCCTTGCCGGCGGTTACGTCTTCTATCTCCACGACCGCTCGGTCCACGCGCGGTTCGATGCGCTCGACAGGCGCGTCGACGAAATCCGCAAACGGCTTGCCATCGAATATTGATCGGGCGAGACCAAACCGTCGTCGCTCGTATCTCGTATCTCGTGTTGAGAACGGCCGTTCCCGAGAGCGCGGTTTCGACCTGCTGCTGCTGGATTGCAACCGCGCAAGCCTGACGACGCTTGCGAGCGGGAATATCGACGAGAGCACGGCCCGGGGGCCGTGTTAACCGGCCGTTAGGGTTAACAGTCTATTGCTGGCGCGTTCGGCTCGATCAATCGGCTCGAGAGTCAAAGCGTCATGCGTCTACGGTTCAGTCTTGCTCGGCTTCTTGCGTCCACCTCGCTGGTCGCGGCGGTGGCCATGGGTCTCGGCGGCTGCACGGGCATGTCGAAACTCTCCGACGTGACGGGCTCGATCGGCGGACCACGGGCAGAGGCGGCTCCCACCGATCGCGCGGCCGCAGATCCGGCGCGCGCCGTCGAGGTCTATGGCGAGCGCTACCGCGCCAATCCCAAGGATGCCGATGCCGCGCTCGCCTACGGTCAGGCGTTGCGCGCCAACGGTCAGCGCGCCCAGGCCGCCGCTATGCTCGAGCAGGCGACCATCGCCAATCCCGGCAACAAGGCGCTGCTCGCCCAATACGGCCGCGCCCTCGCCGACAACGGCAATTTCCAGCAGGCTTACGACGTGCTGTCGAAAGCGCATTCGCCTGACAATCCGGACTGGCGCCTGCTCTCGGTGCAGGGCACCGCGCTGGACCAGATGGGCCGTCACGAGGAAGCGCGTTCCTACTACGCCAGCGCGCTCAAGATCGCACCGGGTGATCCCGGCGTGCTCTCCAATCTCGGCCTGTCCTACATGTTGTCGAGAGACCTTCCGAAGGCCGAAGAGGCGCTGCGGCAGGCCTACGCCTCGCCGCGTGCGAGCATCCGGGTGCGGCAGAATCTGGGCCTTGTCGTCGGTCTGCAGGGCCGCTTCGCCGAAGCCGAGACCATCGTGAAGGCAGATCTGCCACCGGATCAGGCCGCGGCCAACGTCGTCTATCTCAAGGAGATGCTCAGCCGCAGCGACACTCCCCGCGGCGCACCGAAGCGGACGCCGGTCGCCTCGCTCAGCCAGCCCGACTGATCAGACCTGATCGTCTCTTCTATCGTCTCATCCTGAAAGTTGCCCGCGAGCCGCATGCGCGCCACGGGTCTTGCGTCATTGCATCTCGGAGATCTTGATGCCGGTCGGTCCGAGAATGACGACGAACAGCACGGGCAGGAAGAACAGGATCATCGGCACGGTCAGCTTCGGCGGCAGGGCGGCAGCCTTCTTTTCGGCCTCGTTCATGCGCATGTCGCGATTTTCCTGCGCCATGACGCGCAAGGAATGTCCGAGCGGGGTGCCGTAACGCTCCGCCTGCTGAAGCGCGAGACAGACCGATTTGACGCCCTCGAGTCCGGTGCGTCGCGCCAAATTCTCGTAAGCGACCTTGCGATCCTGCAGATAGGATAATTCGGCCGTGGTCAGCGTGAACTCCTCCGACAGTGCGATCGACTGTCCCACGATCTCGGTGGCGACTTTCCGGAACGCCATTTCGACTGACATGCCGGATTCGATGCAGATCAGAAGCAGGTCGAGCGCATCGGGAAAAGCGCGCTTGATCGAGAGCTGGCGCTTGGAGATCGCATTCCTGAGGAACAGCATCGGCGCCTGGAGGCCGAGATAGGCGGCGCCGATGCAGATGCCTATCTTGATCGGCATGCCCTGCTGCAGATGCGCGATCAAGAAAACGTAGACGACCGAGCCGATGAAGAGCACCATCGGCGCGACCATGCGGGCAAACAGGAAGGTGATGTAGGGCGCCTGACCGCGGTAACCCGCCATGATCAGCTTGTCGCGCGCGGCTTCCTGCGCGAGCCATTTGGTGAGGTTGAAGTCCTCGACGACCTTGGAGACGAGCTGCTTCGGCGTCTGGCGCAGCGTGACCTTTTCATTCTTGTGAAGGCGCTCACGCTCGCGCTGCCGGATGCGCTCGCGCTCGCTTGCCACCGCCTTCATGCGCTTGGAGAGGCCCTCGCCGGCGAACAGGGGCATCACCAGCGTATAGACGGTGGCGCTGGCGGCAATGGCCGCCAGCATCATGGTCATGAAGTGGACGTCATGTAGTTTCGCGACGAGAAACTGGACCATACTGCACCGTCAGAAATCGAAATTGATCATCTTCTTCATCACCATGATGCCGACCGCCATCCAGACGACGCAGCCGACCAGCATGAGCTGGCCGGTAGGATGGGTCCACAGCACCGAGATGTAATGAGGCGTCGTGAGATAGACGAGGAACATCACGATCGGCGGCAGCGAGCCGATGATGCCGGCCGAGGCCTTGGCTTCCATCGACATGGCCTGGATCTTTTCCCTCATCTTCTTGCGGTCGCGCAGCACCTTGGAAAGGTTGCCGAGCGCTTCGGAGAGGTTGCCGCCGGATTTCTGTTGGATCGAGATGACGATGCCGAAGAAGTTGGCCTCCGGCAACGGCATGCGATCATAGAGCCGCGAGCAGGCCTCGCCGAGCGGCATGCCGATCGCCTGGGTCTCGATGATCGCCAGAAACTCGCTGCGCAGCGGCTCGGGCGCGTCGGCCGCGACGACCTTGATCGATTCGAACAAGGGCAGGCCTGCCTTGATGCCGCGGACGATCACGTCGACCGCATCGGGCAGTGCCGCCAGGAACTTGGCCTCGCGGCGCTTTTTCAGGAAGCCCAGTGCCCATCGCGGCAGGCCGAAGCCGCCGGCAAAGGCGAGGCCGGCAGCACCGATCAGGCCGCCGCCGGCGAACAGGGCGGCTGCGAAGAACGCGCCCGCCACGGCGGCGGAGACGATCCAGAATTTCTGCGGCGTCCAATCGAGCCCCGCCTGCGACAGGCGGACGGGGAGTGGAGCGCTCTTCTCCTGCAGGCGTCGCGCCTCGAGATCCTTCAGCGTGGTCTCGACCTGCTCGCGGCGCGAGCGCTGGGTTTTCTCGGCTTGGCGGGCCGTGGGCGCCTCGGCGCGCGAGATCGAGGCGCGGCGGCTTTCGGCCTTTCGTTCCCCGGACAGCAGCGGATAGAGGAAGACCCAGGCGATGCCGCCGACCGCCGCGGTGGCGAGGAATGCGAGGGCGAGGACCTGCATGTTCATGCTGACCTGCTCACGTATTCGGCGCGACTTCCGCCGCGTCCAGCGCAGCGGCAAGGCGCTTCTCGTCGCCGTAATAGCGGGCGCGTTCCCAGAATTTCGGGCGGCCGATGCCGGTCGAGCGGTGCCGGCCGATGATCTTGCCGTTGGCGTCCTCGCCGACCATGTCGTAGAGGAAGATGTCCTGGGTGATGATGGTGTCGCCTTCCATGCCCATCACCTCGGTGATGTGGGTGATGCGGCGCGAGCCGTCGCGCAGGCGCGCAGCCTGGACGATGACGTCGATGGAGGCGCAGATCATCTCGCGGATGGTGCGTGAGGGCAGCGAGAAGCCTCCCATCGTGATCATGGATTCGCAGCGCGACAGGGCTTCGCGCGGGTTGTTGGCGTGCAGCGTGCCCATCGATCCGTCGTGGCCGGTGTTCATGGCCTGGAGCAGGTCGAACGCCTCGGGTCCACGAACCTCGCCGACGATGATGCGCTCGGGGCGCATACGCAGGCAGTTGCGCACCAGCTCGCGCATGGTGATCTGGCCCTCGCCCTCGATGTTGGGCGGTCGGGTTTCCAGCCGCACCACGTGAGGCTGCTGGAGCTGGAGCTCGGCGGCGTCCTCGCAGGTGATGACGCGCTCGTCATGCTCGATATAATTGGTCAGGCAGTTGAGCAGCGTGGTCTTGCCGGAGCCGGTGCCGCCGGAGATCAGCACGTTGCAGCGGACGCGGCCGATGATCTGGAGGATTTCAGCGCCCTCCGGCGAGATCGCGCCGAACTTGACCAGCTGATCGAGTGTCAGCTTGTCTTTCTTGAATTTGCGGATGGTGAGCGTGGGGCCGTCGATCGACAGCGGCGGCACGATGGCGTTGACGCGGGAGCCGTCGGCAAGGCGGGCGTCGCAGATCGGCGAGGATTCGTCGACGCGCCGGCCGACCTGGCTGACGATGCGCTGGCAGATGTTGAGGAGCTGCTGGTTGTCGCGGAAGCGAATTCCCGTGCGCTGGATCTTGCCGGCGACTTCGATGTAGACGGTGTTGGCGCCGTTGACCATGATGTCGGCGATGTCGTCGCGCGACAGCAGCGGCTCGAGCGGGCCGTAGCCGAGAACGTCGTTGCAGATGTCGTCGAGCAGTTCCTCCTGCTCGGCGATCGACATCACGATGTTCTTGATCGCGATGATCTCGTTGACGATGTCGCGGATTTCCTCGCGCGCGGACTCCGAATCGAGCTTGGCGAGCTGGGCGAGGTCGATCGCCTCGATCAGCGCGCCGAAGATGGTCGCCTTGACCTCGTAATAATTGTCCGACCGCCGGCTCTCCATGGCCGGAGGCGGCGGCGCCTTGGCAGGCGCAAGCGGCGGCGAGGCGACGGCCGGCGGAGGCGGGGCGCGCGACACCGTCGGCGCCGGAGCCTGGGCAGGCTCGGGCGACACGGTGCCGGGCTTGGGCGCCCGAAGGTCGGTGTCTGTTCCGCTACGCTTACCGAACACTTAACAACTCCATGCGGCGGCTTATTTTCCCCGCAACTTGTCAATCAGGGGTGAAAGCAGGGACGACTTTTGTTTCTTGGTCTCGCTGCGGCCGGTCAGGCGCTGGGCGATCTGAAGAAACATCTCGATCGACTTGTGGCTGGCGGAGATCTCCGCGATCATCTGGCCGTTGTTGGCGGCCGAGCCGAAGATCTGCGGCTCGAACGGGATCGAGACGATCGGCTGGCTCTCGATCGCCTTGGCGAACTCCGCGGCGGCGATTTCGGGGCGTTTCGGCACGCCGACCTGGTTCAGGCAGTAGAGCGGTGGCCGGTCGTTGGGGCGCGCGGCCTTCAACAGATCGAACAGGTTCTTGGTATTGCGCAAATTGGCGAGGTCGGGCGCGGCCACGATCAGGATGTCGTCCGCTCCGATCAGGGCGCGCTTGGTCCAGCCCGACCATTGATGCGGTATGTCGAGCACGATGCAGGGCATGGTGGAGCGCAGGGTGTCGAACACGGCGTCGAAGGCGTCGGTGCCGAAATCATAGACCCGGTCGAGCGTCGCCGGCGCCGCCAGCAGGCTGAGATGGTCGGTGCATTTCGACAGCAGACGGTCGATGAAGGCGGTGTCGACGCGATCGGGCGAGAACACGGCGTCGGCAATGCCCTGCGGCGGGTCCTGGTTGTAGTCGAGCCCCGCGGTGCCGAAGGCGAGGTCGAGATCGGCGACGACGGCGTCCATGGCGAGGTCGCGCGCGATCGCCCAGGCGACATTGTGGGAGATGGTGGAAGCCCCGACGCCGCCCTTGGCGCCGACCACGGCGATGATGCGGCCGACCGCCTTGGCTTCCGGCGCGGAGAACAGGTTGCAGATCGAGCGCACGACGTCGATCGCGCCGACCGGCGCGAGCACGTAGTCGCTGACACCGCGGCGCACCAGCTCACGGTAGAGTGTGACGTCGTTGATGCGGCCGATCACGACCACGCGGGTGCCGGCGTCGCAGACGGTGGCGAGCTGGTCGAGCCCGCCCAGCAGGTCGTTGCGTCCGTCGCTCTCGAGCACGATGACGTTCGGCGTCGGGGCCGAACGGTAGGCCTCGGTTGCAGCGGCCATGCCGCCCATCTGAATCTTCAGATGAGCCTTGCCGAGACGGCGGTCTTCGCCGGCCGCCTGGACCGCGGCGGCGGTTTCCACGGTCTCGCAGAAGGCCTGGACCGAGACGCGCGGCGCGGGCGCAATATGCTCCTCGGCCGGCGGAGGAGCAGCGTCCGGCTGCTCTTCGTGTGTCTGGCGAGCGTAGCTGATCATTTGCCGGTGTCGCTGAGTTTGGCCTTGTCGGCCTCAGGATAGGTGGTCGCCGTCGTGAGGCCCTTGCGATACTTCTCGAGAGCGGTGATGCGCCGCGCCGTGTAGGACGGAGTTTCAGGCCGCGGCTGCTCGAGGTCCGACGGATTGTCGACCATCGCCGCGAGGTTGCGCTGATAGGCGCAGCCGTAATTGTAGTAGTCCTTGTTCTCGAACCATCTCTTGTTCTTTATCGAAGGGCCGACGTCTTCCGGCCACAGGCCGCAGGGACCCGCGACCGCGGCGATCTTGGAATAAGTGAGCCGGATCGGCGGCAGGAAGCGCTTGTCTTCCGGCTGGTAGGGTCGAACGTTGACGCCGCGCGGCGGAACGCCTGCTCCCGCCAGCATCGCCTGGATTTCACGCATCGTGTCCGCGACCGGACGCGCATTGGGCGTGCCGGACGGCACGTCGATACGGATGGCGCCCGTGCCTTCGTGCAACCATGCCGATGCGACACCCATCACGTCCGCGCGCTGGGCGGCGGTCAATCCGCCGCGGGCATGGCCGACGAAGACGACGATCGAACGATTTTGCTCCTCGATCGCGATCGGATGGCGCTGCTTGTAGTCGTCGGGAATGGAGGCCGTGACGGCTTCGTCATGCTGGCACCCGCCGAGCGCGAGCGCCATGCCGACGAGCGCGCCACCGAGACGGATGGCGCGTTTGCGAAGCTGGGGTGGTCTTGTGATCATCGTGAAGTCCCCGTTCCGCCTCAGTCGGTGATGAAGCCGTAGGTGCCGCGGTAGTTCTTGGCCGGTTCGGTCCGGCCGGGCACGCCGTAGATGCGGTTGATATTGCCGAGCAGCTGGGCCTGTGGATCCGCAGGCGGGGCGAAGCCGTCATCCGGCCGCGACAGGTCCTTTGGCGCCACCGCGCGAACGACATAAGGCGTCACGATCACGACCAGCTCGGTCGCGTTGTTGACGAAGTCGCGGCTGCGGAACAGCGTGCCGAGGACCGGGAGCTGCATCAGTCCCGGCAATCCGCTGACTGCCTGCTTGGTCTGCTGCTGGATCAGTCCGGCCATCGCCATCGCGCCGCCGGAGGGAATTTCCAGCGAGGTCTCGGCACGGCGGGTCCTGATCGAGGGCACCGTCACCGAGTTCACCGACGTCGAGGTCACGGCCTGCGACAGCGTGATCGAATTCTCGTTCGACAGCTCCGAGACTTCGGTCATCACCCGCAGGCTGATCTTGCCTTCGCTCAGCACCACGGGGGTGAAGTTGAGCGAGATGCCGAACTTCTTGAAGCTGATCTGGGTGGTACAGACATGCGTGGTGGGATCGCACGCATAGCCCGCCGGCACCGGGAATTCGCCGCCGGCGATGAACGTTGCCGATTCACCGGAGATCGCGGTCAGGTTCGGTTCGGCCAGCGTGCGGATCACGCCAGCGGTTTCCATCGCGCGCAGGGTGGCCTGCACCGACGGCGCCGCGCCGAATTTCGTGGTCAGATTGTTGCCGTCCACGAGGTTGTGGCCGAGAGCGGTGAACGGATTCGAGTTGGAGAAGCTCACCACCGACGTGCCGTAGTTGAGGTTCGCGGTCAGGTCGATGCCGAGCTGCTTGACGATGTTGCGCTGGACTTCGGCCACCGTCACCTTGAGCATGACCTGGTCGCGGCCGCGGACCACGATCGAGTTCACCACCTTGTCGGCGCCGCCGGCCAGGCGCGCGGCGAGGTCGTTGGCCTGCTGCGCTTCCATCGGGTTCGCCGCCGTGCCGGTCAGGACGATGCCGTCACCGAGTCCGTCGATCTGGATGTCTGAATTCGGCAGGACCTGCTTCAGCGCCGCCCGCACGCCGTTGAGGTCGCGCTTGACCGCGATGTCATAGGCCGCGATCTGCTGGCCTGCAGAATCGAAGAACACGATGTTGGTCTGGCCGAGCGCGGCGCCGATGATGTAGGCGCGCTGCGCCGAGCGGACCACCGCATTGGCGATCTTGGGGTCAGCGACCAGCACATCCTTGATGTCGCGCGGAAGGTCGATCACCACGGACTTGCCGATGCCGAGCGAGAGGAAGCGGGCGTTCATCTGACCGTCGGCAGCGACCGGCGCGCCGGGGCGATAGTCGGCGGCGACCACGGGGGTCAGCACCGGGTTGAATGCCAGCGCGAACGCGGCCGAAAACGACAGGGCGCGGACCATGGAGGTTCGCATCGTCGCCAGATCTGCCCTGCATTTCATGTCGCCTGTCCTCATCGTGCTTTCGCCGTCGAGCTCGGGACGCCGTAGCGAATGATCGAGACGCCGTCGCGCTTCTGGGCGGATTCGTCGAGCGTGATCTCGCTCATCTTGACGTCGGCAATGCTGCGCAGCGCCAGCGAGAGCGTTCCGGCCTGACGGGCCGAGGAAAGCGCCTGGGTCTGTGCGGAAGTGAGTTCCAGGGTCACGGTCTTGCCGACCACGGAGTTCTGGCCGTCCTTCTCCTTCGGGGCCTGGTCGATGGCGAGGACGCGCACATTGACCAGGATGATCTCGGACGTGATGACGTCCTGGCCTCCGGCGGCCTGATCCGGGTTCTTGAGGCGGCGCGTGAGCAGGACGTCGACGCGGTCATTGGGCAGGATGAAGCCACCTGCGCCGGTCTCCGGCGAGATTTCGGTCGAGATGGCCCGCATGCCGCTGGGCAGGATGGCCGCCATGAATCCGGAGCCCTCGGCCTTGACCAGCTTCTGGTCGCGGATCGGCTCACCCTGAATGAACGGCGCTCGCGCGATCGAACCGGTCACCTGGGTCACGCCCTCGGGACGCTCGTTGCGGCGGATGAAGGTGGCGCTGGCGGTCGCGGCCGGCCAGGTTTGCCATTGCAAATCTTCCGGCTTCACGGTCTGGCCGAGACCGATGTCGTTCTTGGCCACGAGGACGTCGACGGTCGGAAGCTGCGCAACCGGGGCCGGAGGCGGCGCAGAATTGTCCGAGCCGCTCGCCAGGTACGCGGCGACACCGCCGGCGCAGATGGCGACCGCCAGGACGACAATGCGTGCCCTATTCATACGCTTCACTTTCCAACAAAACGCCGCGACGCTGACGCCGCCGTAATCGGCAGTTGACCAGCTATTCGTCAAAGCATGGTTAATGAGGCGTATCTAAATCGCGTTAACGCCGGGTTTACCCGGTGCGTTCAGCGCAGCGCGAGGTGAGCGAGATCAATCGCCTTCACCCATTCGGTCTCCGGGTAGACCATCAGCGCACTCAGTGCGAGCGCGATGCCGTAGGGGATGCCGCTCTCCTTGGCATGCAGCCGGGCGAGCCAGGCCTGGCCCGCCAGCCCGTAGGGCAGCGGCCATTGCCGGAACTGGAGCAGGAGCAGCGTCAGCGCCCCGCCGAACAGCGAGGCGTAGAGCAGGAAGTTCATCAGTTGTGCGAAGCCGAACCAGAGTGCGACGGAGGCCGCGACCTTGGCGTCGCCGCCGCCGACCCAACCCATCGCAAAGCAGGTGAAGGCGATGACCAAAAGAAGCGCGCCGGCGCTGACATGACTGAGCATCTCGTAAGGTGCCATGCCACCGGCGAGGGCAAGCGCGAAGAAGCCGGCGACCAGCGCCAGCGACACCCGGTTCGAGATCGTCATCGTGAAGAGATCGCTCGCGGCAGCAAACGCCATCAGGGCCGGGAAGAGCAGAAGGCGCGCAAGGTCGAGGATCATGGGCTGCGTCTTGAGGCCTGGGTTTGCCGCGGAAACTGGCGTCGGGCGATGCTAGCCGGCAGTGCTAAACAAACCGACAACGGCAGCAAGCGACCCATGCGGCTGAAGCCGCGGAACGCGTCATTACCAGAGGCTGGCAATGCGCACGCCGAGCGCAGCCGTCGCAAGCAGCAGCGCAAGGCAGACCCAATAGACCGGCGAGCCGGCCTGTGCCGCCGCCGTCTCGTTTGCCGCAATCGCGGCATCGGTTCTGTACTTACGCAACGCCACTGGAACTCGCCGTCTTCGGAAAAACAAAGGCCCCGGAGATCCGGGGCTTTTGCCGTCGTTCGTCGGTCGCTTACTTCAGCGAGCTGCTGATCGAGGTGAATTTGGCGTTCAGCGTGGTGCCGAGGTTGTTGACGACGGTGATGATGGCCAGCGCGATGCCGGCGGCGATCAGGCCGTATTCGATGGCGGTGGCGCCGGATTCATCCTTCGCGAAACGTGCAATCAAGTTCTTCATGAACATAACTCCATCTGGGGTGGGGATCGCCTCGTTCGGCGCCGTCTTTGACCCGATGACCATGAGAGCCGAGCTCTTTCGGTAGAGTTAATTCGATCGGGCAAACCCGCCTGCGGCGCGATGCTTTGGCCCAGAGTGAATTTCGTCTTAAGGCGGCGCCTGTAATTCGTTCCGGTTCCGGATGTACCGTCGGCGCGGCGCCGGCTTCACGCTCCCTTAAATTTAGCGGCGTAGGCGTAACTGAGCTGGAATTCGCAAGAGAGGCGACGATGTCGAGCCTGCCCATGCAAGTCGCCCTGATGCTCGGCGAGACCATCGTCAAGGTGATCCCCATCACCTTCGCGCTCGCTGCGGTCTTCACCGTGCTCGAACATTTCTGGGCCTGCAATGCCGGCGCGCCGTGGTGGCGCAAGCGCGAGATCGTCACCGACATCTGCTACTGGTTCTTCGTTCCGGTGTTCGCCCGCACCATGCGGATCGGACTTCTGGTCGTCGGCGCGAGCCTCGTCTTCAACATCCACGACGCCGACGAACTCATCGCCTTCTATGACAATGGCCACGGCCCGCTGTCGTTAATGCCGCTCTGGGTCCAGGCCGGATTGTTCCTGGTCCTGTCCGACTTCATGCTGTATTGGCTGCACCGGCTGTTCCACGGCGGTGGGTTCTGGAAGTACCACGCGGTCCATCACTCCTCGGAGGAGATAAGCTGGATTTCGGCGGCCCGCTTCCATCCCGTCAATCTCGTGCTCGGCACGATCGGCGTCGACGTCGTGCTGCTGATGGCCGGCATTTCCCCGAACGCGATGGTCTGGCTCTCCCCGTTCACGACCTTCCATTCGGCCTTCGTGCACGCCAACCTGAATTGGAGCTTCGGGCCGTTCAAATATTTGCTGGCGACGCCGGTGTTCCACCGCTGGCACCACACCTCGCTCGAGGAGGGCGGCGACACCAATTTTGCCGGCACGTTCCCGATCTGGGATGTTCTGTTCGGCACCTTCCGTATGCCCGAGGGTAAACTGCCGCAGGATTACGGCAAGGACGAAGCGACCATGCCGAAGGAGATCGCGGGCCAATTCGCCTATCCGTTCCGCCGCTAGCCTCGAAGGCGGGAAAACGCCAGTCTGTTCAAACAATAGTCGGCGAGTTTGCGGAACGTTCACGAATTAAGGGCAGGTTAGCCGGGTCGGGCACTGGCTCCGTTGTATCGAGTCGCTTCTGCCGGTTTGTGACGTCCCGGGGGTAAGAGTATGCGTAAAGAATTGCTGCGCCGTCGGGCGCGCGTTTGTCTTCTGGTTGCGGCCGCGGTGTTGGCATCGCCGGCCGCCGGCCTTGCCGACCCCACCGCCGACACCATCGCCGTCAATGTCGACCAGGCCAAGCTGGTGCGGCTGCCCGGCAAGGTGGCGACCATCGTGGTCGGCAATCCCCTGATCGCCGACGTCACGCTCCAGCCCGGCGGCATGATCGTCGTGACCGGCAAGGGCTATGGTGCCACCAATTTCATCGCGCTCGACCGGGCCGGCGAGATTCTGGTCGATCGCCAGATCCAGGTCGAAGGTCCGAGCGACCGGCTCGTCACCGTCTATCGCGGGATCGAGCGCGAATCCTACAGCTGCGTGCCGCTTTGCCAGCGTCGCGTGACGCTCGGCGACAGCGACACCTACTTCAACAACACGATGAGCCAGGCCGGCTCGCTGAGCGCCAGCGCCAGCGGTGGTGGTGGTGGCGGTCCGGCCAAGTCCAACTAGCAGCACCGATCGGCGGGTTTGCCCGGGCAGCATCCCGCCAGGCTCGCTTTGGGGATACGAGGCAGGGGCTCTGCGCGCCCGCCGCGCTTTCCGTGGGCTCGGGGCGCTGCTGGTTAACGCATTCTTAACGGCGCGGTCCGCCGGCTGCGGATCGCCTGAAACACTTAGACAATCAGTTTCCGCTATTGAACGGGACAGTTGATCGCCCGTTGCTGGGGAATTTGACGCGATGACATCGCCTGCACCTTCGAGATTCACACTCCGGAAAGCGCTGGGCCGATTTTGCGGCAACCGCCGCGGTTCCGCGGCCGTCGAATTCGCCCTGGTCGCACCGATGTTCTTCGGGCTGCTGTTCGCCATCATCGAAACGGCGCTCATGTTCTTCGCGAGCCAGGTGCTCGAGACCATCACGCAAAATTCCGCGCGCGCGATTCTGACCGGCCAGGCGCAAGCGCAGGGCGGTTCGGTGGCGGCCTGTCAGACCAAGCCCAACGTGGTCATGGCGTGCGACCAGACGACGTTCAAGGCCTATGTGTGCACGCAGATCCCGGCGCTGTTTGATTGCAGCAAGCTCTACGTCGACGTCGTGAGCACCAGCTCCTTCGGGTCGCTAAGCCTGACGAACTACGGCGATTCCTGCAATTTCACCCCCACCGGCATGCAGTACAGTGCCGGGACCTCCGGCCAGGTGGTCGTGGTGCGGCTGTTCTATCAGTGGCCGCTCATCGTCACCGGCCTCGGTTACAATATGGGGTGCAGCAACAAACGGCTGATGGTGGCGACCATGGCCTTCAAGAACGAACCCTTCTGAGACAGATGGATCCGAGCGGACCGATGCAGGCGATTGCGAATATCTGGCAGAATGCACGTTGTTCCGTGCGCGACTTCGTCGCCGACAAGCGCGCGCTCGCGGCGACGGAATTTGCGGTCATCGTCCCGCTGATGCTGGTGATGTTCTTCGGCACCGTCGAGTTCTCGTCGGCGGTGGCGATAGATCGCAAGGTCACATTGATCGCGCGGGCTCTGTCCGATTTGGCATCGCAGTCGGTCAAGCTCACCGATGCCGACATGAAGGATACGTTCACGGCGAGCATCTCGGTCATCATGCCCTACGACGCTACCCTGGTGAAAGGCACGGTCTCCCAGATCCAGATCGATGCCAACAGCATCGCCACGATCCAGTGGAGCAGGGCCGGCACCATTGCCAGCGGTGCGACGCAAGCGACGCTGGCGACCTCGGCCCGCAAGCCCGGCGACAAGGTCACCAGCATGATTCCTGCGTCGCTGTTGATTCCGTCGACCTACCTCATACTCAGCGAGGCGAGCTACACTTACACGCCTTCCGTAGGCTATGTGTTGAAGTCGAGCATACCCTTGGGCGATCTGTCCTACACCCGGCCGCGCCAGGTTGCCTGCGTTCCCTATCCCTATCCAGATAACAACAACCAATCGACGTGCTGACAACGGCGAGCAGGTGCTAAAAAGGAAAAAGGCCGTGCGTCGCGCACGGCCTTCTTGTTTTCTTTGGCTTGCGCGAGCCGATCGGGCTAAGCGCCCGGCGGCTCAGCCTTCGGAGCGGAGGTTGTCCGCTGCCGACTTGCCGGAACGGCGGTCGGCCACGATCTCGTAGGAAAGTTTCTGGCCTTCACGCAGCGTGCCGAGGCCCGCACGCTCCACAGCGCTGATGTGGACGAACACGTCCTGGCCGCCGTCGTCGGGCTGAATGAAGCCGAAGCCCTTGGTCGCGTTAAACCACTTCACGGTTCCCATGCTCACGGGGATAGTCCCTTCTCAGATAACACAATGTTAGAGCCTGCTTGCGCAGGCCGGTTAGATCGAATTTTTGGAAGGGTCGTCAGCGTGTCTGAACCGGCTGTACCGGTGGATGCTAATGTCGTCCGGCCGAAAATCGATAAATTCATTTTATCGGAATTGAGGCCTCAAAACAATCCGGCCATGCACGATTTTTTGATCCGCCGCGATGTCCGCGGCGGATCCACATAAGGGTCGGAATCTTAGTTCCGCTCAAGCGCCTAGCGACGGCGGAACTGGCCGCCGCGCTGGCCCGGGCGAGGCGGTCCACCCACCCCGCTGGGACGCTCGTCCTTGTGGCGGAAAATCAGCCGGCCCTTCTCGAGGTCATAGGGCGACATCTCCACCGTCACGCGGTCGCCTGCCAGCGTCTTGATGCGGTTCTTCTTCATCTTGCCGGCGGTATAGGCGACGATCTCGTGTCCGGCGTCGAGCTGCACGCGGTAGCGTGCGTCGGGGAGGATTTCGGTGACCAGTCCTTCGAACTGGATCAGCTCTTCCTTAGCCATGAATTTCTCCAGGTCGTGGACGGCTAGTGCGAATAGGGTTTGCGGTTCGGTTGGCCGTTCGGCCGACTCTCACGGCGCAAAAAGGCAACGCCTTGTATCCCATCAGCTGCCCCGGCGCTATGCGCGGAACGCTGTTCTGGACGACTGCCTGCAGAAGAAAGCGTCTTCCCGCCAGAGCGTGGACGACGAGACCCCTTTGAGCCCTTCGGGCCATTGCCGGGCCGCCCGTCAGCATGTCGCGCTTCGCCGCCATGTCGGCCTTCACCGGGGCGTCCATCGCCGTGCTTGCCGGCGCTATGGTGGCGTCCGTCGGAATGTCGTTCGTCGTTACGACGCCCGTCACCGTGGCGTCCCTCGCCATGCCTTGCGCCCTGCGGACGCTGGCCTGGGCGGCCTCCGCGGCCCTGTCGTTGCTGCGGCGCGGGAGGACCCGCATCGCGGCGGCCGGCGTCGGTGCGGAGATCTTCGCGCGGCAGTGCCACCTTGATCAGCCGTTCGATGTCGCGGAGATAGCTGAGTTCCTCGCCGCCTGCGACCAGCGAGATCGCGGTGCCGTCGGCGCCGGCGCGCGCGGTGCGGCCGATGCGGTGGACGTAGGTTTCCGGCACGTTGGGCAGGTCGAAATTGATGACGTGGCTGATGCCGTCGACGTCAATGCCGCGGGCGGCGATGTCGGTGGCGACCAGGGTGCGGATCTCGCCCGAGCGGAACTGGGCCAGCGTCCGTTCGCGATGGTTCTGCGACTTGTTGCCGTGGATGGCGCTGGCGGGGATGCCGGCCTTCTCGAGTGACTTCACCACCTTATCCGCGCCGTGCTTGGTGCGGGTGAAAACCAGGGCGCGGTTGACCGGCTCGTCCTTCAGAAGCTTGGTCAGGAAGGCGGGCTTGGCGGAGAAATCGACCTGGACGATGCGTTGATTGATGCGCTCGGCGGTCGAGGACACTGGGGTCACCGCGACGCGGGCGGGGTCCCGCAGCATCGCGTTCGCCAGCTCGGCGATGTCCTTCGGCATGGTGGCCGAGAAGAACAGCGTCTGCCGCTTGATCGGCAGCTTGGCGACGATTTTGCGGATGTCATTGATGAAGCCCATGTCGAGCATGCGGTCGGCCTCGTCGAGCACGAGGAATTCGACGCTCGAGAGCTTCAGCCCGTTGCTCTGCACGAGGTCGAGCAGGCGGCCGGGGGTGGCGACCAGCACTTCGACGCCCTGCATCAGGGAGCGGACCTGACGGCCCATCGGAACGCCGCCGATGGCGAGCGTCGAGGACAGGCGGATGTGGCGGCCATAGGCGTTGAAGCTGTCGAGGATCTGGCCGGACAGCTCGCGGGTCGGCGACAACACCAGGACGCGGGTCGTCTTGGGCTGTGGCTTGATACGGTGCTCGAGCAGGCGGTGCAGGATCGGCAGCGCGAAGGACGCGGTCTTACCGGTCCCGGTCTGGGCGATACCGACGACGTCGCGGCCGGTCAGCGCCGTGGGAATGGTCTGGGCCTGGATGGGGGTGGGGGTTACGTAATTCTCTTCTTGAAGAGCGCGCGCGATGGGTTCGGCGAGGCCGAAGTCCTGAAACGAAGTCAAAAGAGGGGTTCTTTCCATGTCAAAAGCGCAACGCCCGGCGCATTCAGCGCGGCGCACGCAAAAGGGTGTCGAGAAGACACCTGCGTGTTTGGGGTGTCGATGGCTTGGGAGATATGGGGCAAGCCAGAGGCCCGTAAGGGCTTAAGAACACGCGGCTCGCGACGACCGCTTGATTCGCAAGAGGTCTCGGCTGCTCATATGGAACATCGAGGGGGCGCTTTCAAGGCAATCTCGCCCAAAACGGCGATTGCAGTGCAAAAATAGTTATGCCGGAAATTTAGCCAGAATAGAGGTTTTGCTCATAAAGTAACCAGCCTGCCGCTTTGGCATACATTTGGATTGCTCAAGATTTGGGCTGGTTCCGGGGCGGGAAACTTTGATTTCTGGCAGTTTTGTCAGCAAAACCAATTGGTTGTCAGGTGCCCAGTCCATGGCATGGTTCTTGCGAATCCGTTAATCGCAGGCGGCCGTGGGGCCGTTTCGCAGCGTTTTTCACGTCTGCGTCAGGGAGATGAGACACTCATGTTTAACAAATCCACTCACGATATAGCGGCGTCATTTAGCCGCCGCGGCGTGCTCGCCGCGACCGCCGGACTGGTGCTCGGTCTGGCTTCATTGACTGGCGCCAAGGCCGCGGATGACACCATCAAGGTCGGCGTGCTGCACTCCCTGTCCGGCACCATGGCCATCAGCGAAACCACGCTGAAGGACACCATCCTTTTCCTGATCGACGAACAGAACAAGAAGGGCGGCGTTCTCGGCAAGAAGCTCGAGGCCGTTGTCGTCGACCCCGCGTCGAACTGGCCGCTGTTCGCCGAAAAGGCGCGCGAGCTGATCACCAAGGACAAGGTCTCGGTCGTGTTCGGTTGCTGGACCTCGGTGTCGCGCAAGTCGGTGCTGCCCGTCTTCAAGGAGCTGAACAACATCCTGTTCTACCCCGTGCAGTACGAGGGTGAGGAGAGCGAGCGCAACGTGTTCTACACGGGTGCGGCACCGAACCAGCAGGCAATCCCCGCCGTTGACTACCTGATGAAGGACGAGAAGGTGAAGCGCTGGGTGCTTGCAGGCACCGACTACGTCTATCCGCGCACCACCAACAAGATCCTGGAAGCCTATCTGAAGTCGAAGGGTGTTGCCCAGGAAGACATCATGATCAACTACACGCCGTTCGGTCACTCCGACTGGCAGACGATCGTGGCCGACATCAAGAAGTTCGGCTCGGCCGGCAAGAAGACCGCGGTGGTCTCGACCATCAACGGCGACGCCAACGTTCCCTTCTACAAGGAGCTCGGCAACCAGGGCATCAAGGCGAAGGACATCCCGGTCGTCGCGTTCTCGGTGGGTGAAGAAGAGCTCGCCGGCATCGACACCAAGCCGCTGGTCGGCCATCTTGCCGCCTGGAACTACTTCCAGTCGATCAAGTCGCCGGAGAACGAGAAGTTCATCAAGGCATGGCAGGCCTACACCAAGAACCCGAAGCGCGTGACCAACGATCCGATGGAAGCGCACGTGATCGGCTTCGACATGTGGGTCAAGGCGGTCGAGAAGGTGAAGTCGACTGATCCGGACAAGGTGATCGACGCTCTCCCGGGCATCGAAGCCAAGAACCTGACCGGCGGCGTGTCGAAGATGCTGCCGAACCACCACATCACCAAGCCGGTGTTCATCGGCGAGATCAAGGGCAACGGCCAGTTCGACGTGGTCTGGAAGACCCCGGGTCTCGTCGCGGGCGATGCCTGGTCGAAGGAGCTCGACGGCTCCAAGGACCTGGTCGGCGACTGGGTCGGCAAGAAGTGCGGCAACTTCAACACCAAGACCAACAAGTGCCTCGGTTCGGGCTCCTGATCCGGATCTGACACGCCACAGCACGCCCGGAGAAGGCGGCGATCCCGCCGCCTTCTCCACTCATTTCTGCCGGGGTCATTCACAGTGCCAGCCCATTTGTCCGCGCGCCTCTGCTCGCTTGCGCTCTCGTTGTTCCTGATCGCGTTCGCGCTGCCGGCCCTCGCCGGTCCGTTCGAGGATGCGGTCGCCAAATTCGCCAACGATGATTATTCCGATACGGACGAGGCGATCGGTGTGGTCGCAAGCAGCGGCAATCCGCTGGCTTTCCCCATCATCAGTGCGCTTCAGGACGGCCGCCTGATGGCCGACCTCGACAGCAAGAAGGTTTACGTCACCGGCACCGACGGCAAGTCGATCGATGCCGCGACCGGCCAGGCGGTGGCCAGCGTTCCCGACAGCGCGAGTGCGGTCCGCCTCAACAACCGCCTGCGCCGCAGCGTCGACGCCGCGCTGGGCAGCCTGACGCTTCAGTCGCCGGACGTCGGGACGCGGCTCCAGGCGGCGCAATCCGTCTTCAAGTCGCATGAGGAGACCGCGCTCGAGGCGGTCGACGGTGCGCTCGCCAAGGAAACCAACAGATCCGTCAAGGCTGCGCTCGGCGACGCCCGCGCGGCCATCCTGCTGTTCAAGTCGGACGCCACCGAAGTCGAGAAGCTGGAGGCGGTGGCCACCCTCAAGGGGCGCGGCGATCAGGAGGCGCTGGCCCTGCTCACGGGCATGGGCGACCAGCCTGCGTCAGTTACCAAGGCCGCCGCGAGCGCGATCGGCTCGATCCAGAACTCGCTCGCGGTCTGGTCCATGGTGCAGAACGCCTGGTACGGCCTCTCGCTCGGCTCGGTGCTGCTGCTCGCCGCGATCGGGCTCGCCATCACCTTTGGCGTGATGGGCGTGATCAACATGGCGCATGGCGAGATGGTGATGATCGGGGCCTACACCACCTTCGTGGTGCAGGAGGTGATCCGCACCCGCTATCCCGGCCTGTTCGACTATTCGCTGCTGATCGCCGTGCCGCTGGCCTTTGTCGTCGCCGGCGCGATCGGCGTGCTGATCGAGCGCAGCATCATCCGCTTCCTCTACGGGCGTCCGCTGGAGACGCTGCTCGCGACCTGGGGCCTGTCGCTGGTGCTGCAGCAGGCCGTGCGCACCATGTTCGGCCCGACCAACCGCGAGGTCGGCAATCCCTCCTGGATGAGCGGCGCCTTCGAGCTCGGCCAGATCACCATCACCTATAACCGGCTCTGGATCCTCGTGTTCACGCTCGCCGTGTTCGCGATCCTGCTCGCGATGCTGCGCTACACCGCGCTGGGCCTCGAGATGCGCGCGGTGACGCAGAACCGCCGCATGGCGGCCTCGATGGGCATCGCCACCTCGCGCGTCGACGCGCTGACCTTCGGGCTCGGCTCCGGCATTGCCGGCATCGCCGGCGTGGCGCTGTCGCAGATCGACAATGTCAGCCCCAATCTCGGCCAGAGCTACATCATCGACAGCTTCATGGTCGTGGTGTTCGGCGGTGTCGGCAATCTCTGGGGCACGCTGGTCGGCGCCTTCACGCTCGGCATCGCCAACAAGTTCCTGGAGCCGGTCGCCGGCGCCGTGCTCGGCAAGATCGCCATCCTGGTTCTCATCATCCTGTTCATTCAAAAGCGCCCGCGCGGCCTGTTCGCGCTCAAGGGCCGTGCGGTGGAAGCATGACCCCTCACATGCTGACGCGATCGCTGGACCGCAGCGCGACGATCTTCCTTGCCGTCGTCGCGGCCTGCGGCATCCTCATCCCGCTCTCCAATTTGCTGCTGCCCGCGGGCTCGTTCCTGCAGGTGCCGACCTATCTGGTCGCGCTCTGGGGCAAATATGTCTGCTACGCGATCCTCGCGCTTTCGATCGATTTGATCTGGGGCTATTGCGGCATTCTCTCGCTAGGCCACGGCGCCTTCTTCGCGCTTGGCGGCTACGCGATGGGGATGTACCTGATGCGGCAGATCGGCACCCGCGGCGTCTACGGCAATCCGATCCTGCCCGACTTCATGGTGTTCCTGAACTATTCGAAGCTGCCCTGGACCTGGTACGGCTTCGACATGTTCTGGTTCGCGGCGCTGATGGTGCTGCTCGTGCCCGGCCTGCTGGCCTTCTGCTTCGGGTGGCTCGCGTTCCGCTCCCGTGTGACCGGCGTGTATCTGTCGATCATCACGCAGGCGATGACCTATGCGCTGCTGCTCGCCTTCTTCCGCAACGACTTCGGTTTTGGCGGCAACAACGGCCTGACCGACTTCAAGGACATTCTCGGCTTCAACGTGCAGGCGGAGGGCACCCGCGCCGCGCTGTTCGCGCTGAGCTGTCTGGCACTGATCGCAGGCTTCCTGATCTGCCGCGCTATCGTCTCCTCCAAGCTCGGCAAGGTGCTGGTTGCGGTGCGTGATGCGGAGTCGCGCACGCGCTTCCTCGGCTACCGCGTCGAATCCTACAAGCTGTTCGTGTTCACGGTGTCGGCCTGCATGGCCGGCGTCGCCGGCGCGCTTTACGTGCCGCAGGTCGGCATCATCAATCCCTCCGAATTCGCGCCCGGCAATTCGATCGAGGCGGTGATCTGGGTCGCGGTCGGCGGCCGCGGCACGCTGGTCGGCGCCGCGCTCGGCGCCGTCGTCGTCAACTACGCCAAGACGTTTTTCACCTCGGGCATGCTCGCGCCGTACTGGCTGTTCATGCTGGGCGCATTGTTCATCCTGGTGACGCTGCTGCTGCCGAAGGGCATTGTCGGCACTTTCAACGCCTGGTGGGATCAGTCGAAGGAAAAGCGCAGCGCCGCGGCCATGGCGAGCGCCGCGGCCGAGGACGGCGTCACCGAACCCAAGATGGCGGAGTAAGCGCAAATGAACGTCATGGACAACCGCGCAACCTCCGCAATGCTCTATCTCGACGGCGTGCACGTCTCGTTCGACGGCTTCCACGCCATCAACAATCTGTCACTGACACTCGAGCCCGGCGAGATGCGCGCCATCATTGGTCCGAACGGTGCCGGCAAGACCACGATGATGGACATCATCACCGGCAAGACCAAGCCCGACGAGGGCACGGTTCTGTTCGACGGCGTCACCGATTTGACGCGGCTGGACGAAACCCGCATCGCCGAGCTCGGCATCGGCCGCAAGTTCCAGAAACCGACCGTGTTCGAGAGCCAGAGCGTGCAGGACAACCTCCTGCTCGCGCTCAATGTCGACCATAGCGTCAAGGGCACGTTGTTCTGGCGCGGCAGCAAGGCGGAGTCCGAGCGCATCGACAAGGTGCTGGAGACGATCCGTCTCACCGAGGCCCGTAACCGCCTTGCCGGCAGCCTCAGCCACGGCCAGAAGCAATGGCTGGAGATCGGCATGCTGCTGGCGCAGGACCCAAAACTCCTCCTCGTCGACGAGCCCGTCGCGGGGATGACCGATGTCGAGACGCATCTGACCGCCGAGCTGCTGAAAGAGATCAACAAGACCCACACCGTGATGGTGGTCGAGCACGATATGACCTTCGTGCGCGAGCTCGGCGTCAAGGTCACCTGTCTGCATGAAGGCACCGTGCTTGCCGAAGGAACCATCGACCAGGTCTCGTCCAACGAGCGGGTCATCGAAGTCTATCTGGGACGCTGAGCGATGCTTGAGGTCAAGGATATCAATCTATTCTACGGCGCGGCGCAGGCGCTGCGCGGCGTCTCGATCTCGGCCGAGCCGGGCAAGGTGACCTGCGTGCTCGGGCGCAACGGCGTCGGCAAGACCTCGCTCTTGCGCGCCATGGTCGGGCAATATCCGATTTCGTCGGGCGCGATCGTGCTCGACGGCAGCGACATCACCGGCCTCAAGCCCTATGAGCGGGCGCGCAAGGGCATCGGCTTTGTGCCACAGGGCCGCGAGATCTTCCCGCTGCTCACGGTCGAGGAGAACCTCAAGACCGGCTTCGGTCCGCTCAAGCGCGAGGACAAGCACATTCCGGACGACGTGTTCTCGCTGTTTCCGGTGCTGCAATCCATGCTCGGCCGGCGCGGTGGCGATCTCTCCGGCGGCCAGCAGCAGCAACTCGCGATCGGTCGCGCGCTGGTGATGCGGCCGAAATTGCTGCTCCTCGACGAACCGACCGAGGGCATCCAGCCCTCGATCATCAAGGACATCGGCCGCGCCATCTCCTATTTGCGCAACCTCGGCAACATCGCCATCGTGCTGGTCGAACAATATCTCGACTTTGCCTGCGAACTCGGCGACAGTTTTGCCGTGATGGATCGCGGCGCGGTGAAATTCACCTGCGATCGCGCCAATTTGGACGCGAGCGAGATCAGCCGCCAGATGGCGCTGTAAGCCGTTCTGCCGCGACCGGCTGGGGGGAGGCGGATGCGCAGCGACGTTTCGGTCACGTCAGGGGTTTTCGAGGCGAACCGTGCCCGCGGCGCGGTGCGCTTCGACGTCCATGCGCGTGACGGCGTGACGCGGCGCGGCGTCTTGCATGAATCCGGCTCGCTGCGCGTGCGTTTTCCTTCGCCGGAAGGCGAGGGGCTCTCCGGCGTGTTCGTCAACACGGCAGGCGGCGTTGCCGGTGGCGACAGTTTCGAGATCGACATCGCGGCGGGCCAAGGCTCGCGCCTGACGCTGACGACCGCCGCCGCCGAAAAGGTCTATCGGGCGCCCGGAGCCGCGGCGCAGCTCAGCATCGCCTTGAACGTCGCTGCAGGCGCGCATCTTTCCTGGTTGCCGCAAGAGACGATCCTGTTCGACCGCGCCCGGGTCCACCGCCGCTTCGATATCGAGCTTGATGATGCCGCCTCGCTCCTGCTCTGCGAGATCGTGGTATTCGGCCGCGCTGCCATGGGCGAGCGGATGGAGCAGGGCGAGTTCGTCGACCGCTGGCGGCTGCGGCGTGGTGGCAGGCTGGTGTTTGCCGAGACCATCAGGCTCGACGGCAATATCGGCGCAAAGCTTGAGCGATCCGCCGTCGCCAAGGGCGGTGCCGCGATCGGCACGGCGCTGATCGTGCCCGGTGACGAGGCTCTGATCGAGCGCATTCGCGAGGCCTCGGACTCATTCTCCGGCGAGGTCGGGATCTCGGCGTGGAATGGCTTTGCAATGGCCCGGTTCTGTGCCCAAGATGCGGCGCGGTTGCGGGCCGACATGATGGCCGTGCTGGCGCGCACTGGAACGGCCCTGCCGCGACTCTGGCTGAACTGACCGGCCGAATTGACGTGTTGAACGGAAGAGATTCTTCATGAACCTGTCTCCCCGCGAAAAGGACAAGCTTCTGATCTCGATGGCGGCCATCGTGGCCCGCCGTCGGCTGGACCGCGGCGTCAAGCTCAACCATCCCGAAGCGATCGCGATCATCTCCGACTTCATCCTCGAAGGCGCACGCGATGGCCGCACCGTCGCCGAGCTGATGCAATCCGGCGCGCAGGTCCTCACCCGCGACCAGGTGATGCCGGGCATTCCCGAGATGATCCACGACATCCAGGTCGAGGCGACCTTTCCGGACGGGACCAAGCTCGTCACCGTCCACGAGCCGATCAGGTAATTCGAATTCGTCATTCCGGGGCGCCCGCAGGGCGAACCCGGAATCCAGAGGTTTTGGTTTCGACATTCCGGCCTTCTCGCTGCGCGAGCCCCGGAATGACGAGGAGGATAGAATGATCCCCGGTGAACTCTTCATCCAGGACGGCGAGATCGAGCTCAATGCCGGCCGCAAGACCGTCACGCTGACGGTCGCCAACACCGGCGACCGCCCGATCCAGGTCGGCTCGCACTACCATTTCTTCGAGACCAACCCCGCGCTGAAATTCGACCGCAAGAAAGCCCGCGGTATGCGCCTCGACATTGCCGCCGGCACCGCCGTCCGCTTCGAACCCGGCCAGACCCGCGACGTGCAACTCGTCGCCATGGCGGGCAAGAAGACGATTTACGGTTTTCGTGGCGACGTGATGGGGAAGCTGTGATCTCAGCAGGAACGAGCGCGGCGCGGCACGGTTGAGGCGGAAACGGAGATCTTTGCCATGCTGTCGCCCGTCCGCCTCGTCTCAGAAGCCGCCGAACTCGCTGCGCACCGTCACAATGGCATGGCGCGCAAGGGGCGGGGGAGCGAGCCTTACGTCAATCATCTTGCCGAGGTCGCGAACCTGCTGGCGACCGCGACCGACGGCGCCGATGCCGAACTGGTCGCGGCCGGCTGGCTGCATGACACCATCGAGGACACCGACACCACGCGCGAGGAGCTGGCGCAGAAATTCTCGGAGCGTGTTGCCTCCCTCGTCGTCGAATGCACCGACGACATGAGCCGTCCCAAGGCAGAGCGGCGGCGTCTGCAGATTGTCGATGCGCCGAAGAAATCTGCTGGCGCGAAGCTGATCAAGATCGCCGACAAGATCAGCAACATCGGCGCGCGTATTCAGACCGATCCGAGTGCGGACGAGCGCGACGATCTCGCTGATTACGTTGGATGGGCCACGCAGGTCGCTGCCGGTTGCCGCGGCGGCAATCCGTGGCTCGACGAGAAATTCGATGATGCCGTGAAAGCAGCGAGGGCTTTGCTGTGAGTCACCAAACATTCAAACGCAAACGGGGCTTGTGATGTCCGTCAAAATAAAGCGTTCCGTCTATGCCGACATGTTCGGCCCGACCACCGGCGACAGGGTGCGGCTGGCCGACACCGACCTCATCATCGAGGTCGAGAAGGATTTCACCACCTACGGCGAGGAGGTGAAGTTCGGCGGCGGCAAGGTGATCCGCGACGGCATGGGGCAGTCGCAGGTCACCAACAAGCAGGGCGCGGCCGACACCGTCATCACCAATGCGCTGATCGTCGATCACTGGGGCATCGTGAAGGCTGACGTTGCCATCAAGGACGGCATGATCGCCGGCATCGGCAAGGCCGGCAATCCCGACATCCAGCCGGGCGTCACCATCATCATCGGTCCGGGCACGGATGTGATCGCGGGTGAGGGCAAGATCCTCACCGCCGGCGGCTTCGACAGCCACATCCATTTCATTTGCCCGCAGCAGATCGAGCACGCGCTGATGTCTGGCGTCACCTCGATGCTGGGCGGTGGCACCGGCCCGTCGCATGGCACCTTCGCCACCACCTGCACGCCGGGTCCCTGGCACATGGGGCGGATGATTCAGTCGTTCGATGCCTTCCCGGTCAATCTCGGCATCTCCGGCAAGGGCAACGCCTCGCGGCCTGCTGCCCTGGTCGAGATGATCAAGGCCGGCGCCTGCGCGCTGAAGCTGCACGAGGACTGGGGCACCACGCCTGCGGCGATCGACAACTGCCTGTCGGTTGCCGATGCTCACGACATCCAGGTGATGATCCATACCGACACGCTGAACGAATCCGGCTTCGTCGAGGACACGATCAAGGCGTTCAAGGGCCGCACCATCCACGCCTTCCACACCGAGGGCGCCGGCGGTGGTCACGCCCCAGATATCATCAAGGTCGCAGGGCTCAAGAACGTACTGCCGTCCTCGACCAACCCGACCCGGCCGTTCACGCGCAACACCATCGACGAGCATCTGGACATGCTGATGGTGTGCCACCACCTCGATCCCTCGATCGCGGAAGATCTGGCGTTCGCGGAAAGCCGTATCCGCAAGGAGACCATCGCGGCCGAAGACATCCTGCACGATCTCGGCGCACTCTCGATGATGTCGTCTGACTCGCAGGCCATGGGCCGTCTCGGCGAGGTCATCATCCGGACCTGGCAGACTGCCGACAAGATGAAGAAGCAGCGCGGGTCACTGCCGCAGGACAAAGGCAAGGACAACGACAATTTTCGCGTCAAGCGCTACATCGCCAAATACACCATCAATCCCGCGATCGCGCACGGCGTGTCGAAACTGATCGGGTCGGTCGAGAAGGGCAAGCTCGCCGATCTCGTGCTGTGGTCGCCCGCCTTCTTCGGCGTCAAGCCGGACTGCATCGTCAAGGGCGGCAGCATCGTCGGAGCTCCGATGGGCGATCCCAACGCCTCGATCCCGACGCCGCAGCCGGTGCATTACCAGCCGATGTTCGGCGCCTTTGGCAAGGCGCGCATGGCATCGTCCGTGGTGTTCACCTCGAAGGCCGCGATCACCGGCGGTCTCGCGCGAAAACTCGGCATCGAGAAGAAGCTCTATGCCGTGCAGAACACCCGCGGCAAGATCTCGAAAAAGAGCATGATCCACAACGACGCCACGCCCAATATCGAGGTCGATCCAGAGACCTATGAGGTCCGCGCCGACGGCGAATTGCTCACTTGCGCGCCCGCCGAGGTGCTGCCCATGGCGCAGCGATATTTCATGTACTGAAATAGCGCCCCAACGCATGTCCCCGGGATTATGTCCAGAGGGCATGTCCGGGGATGGCTTTTACGGTTTTGCGTTCGATCCCGCCTGGTCTAATGTCCCGCCCGGTATCTAACCTTAGAAGAAAAGCCGGGAGGATTTCTCGTGATCTACGTCGTTGCCACCTTGACCATCAAGCCCGAGACGCGCGCCGAATTCATTGCAGCCGCCACCGCCTGCATCAAGGAGACGCGGAAAGAGCCCGGCAATATCGCCTATGATCTGCATGAAAGCGTCACCGATCCTGCCAAGATGGTGTTCGTCGAGCAGTGGGAGAACGCCGAGGCGCTGGTGCCACATCGTGGCATGGAGCACATGAAGACGTTCGGGCGCGTGGCGGTCAAGTGCTTCACGGCACCGCCGAAGATCGAAGTGATCACGCCCGAGAAGGTCGAGACAAGGTAACGGGGTAAAAGCGCATGATCCGGGCGACGCAGGTCAGGGGACAGCACCGCTTCGCGGAAGCGCCGGCGGATACGGTGGTGCTCGATTTCGACGATCGGCACCGCCGCCGCATGGCGATGACGGGAACGCGGGGGCTCGAATTCCTGCTCGACCTGGAGCAGGCCGTCGCGCTGCGCGGCGGCGATGCGCTGGTGCTGGAGGACGGCCGGCTCATCGAAGTGGTCGCGGCGCCCGAGCCGCTGCTGGAAATCCGCGGCCGCGATCCGCATCACCTCATTCGCGTCGGCTGGCACCTCGGCAACCGTCATCTGCCGACGCAGATCATGGCCAAAGCCTTGCGCATCCGCCGCGATCACGTCATCGAGGCGATGGTGAAGGGTCTCGGCGCGCGCGTGATCGAGATCGAGGCGCCGTTCGATCCCGAAGGCGGCGCCTATGCCGATGCCGGCCACGCGCATGGGCACGACGATCATGCGCATCATGATCACGGGCATCATCATGACCATGGTCACGATCACCATGGCCATGATCATCACGCTCATGACCACCACCACCATGATCATGCCGCGCATGATCATGGGCACGATCATCACCACGACGAGCATTGCGACCATCCCGACCATCACCACGGCCACAAGCATGCTCATGACCACAAGTGAGCCGGTCGCGGCCTGCGACCTCGCCGAGGGCGAGGCGGCGGCGCTGTACCGGCTGATGACCTGGCTGTCGCCGGCATTCCCGGTCGGCGGCTTCTCCTATTCCAGCGGCATCGAATGGGCGGTCGAGGCGGGCGACATCGTCGATACGGCCACGCTGGCCGACTGGCTCGACGCAATGCTAGGCGACGGCTCCGGCTTTTGCGACGCGACGTTTCTCGTGCATGCCTATCGTGCTGCAGAGATGGGCGAAGATGCGACCTTGAGCGATATCGCCGAGCTCGCTGCGGCCATGGTGCCGTCGCGCGAGCGGCAGCTGGAGACGACCTCGCAGGGCCGCGCCTTTATCGACATCGCACGCGCTGCCTGGGATGTAGACGGCCTGGATGCCATGGTTGCGGCTTGCCGCACGCCACTGGTCTATCCCGTCGCGGTCGGCGTGGTCGCCGCCAAGCACGGCGTGGCGCTGGCGCCGACGCTGCACGCGTTCCTGCATGCGTTGGTATCGAACTGGATTTCGGCCGCCAGCCGGCTCATTCCGCTCGGCCAGACTGACAGCCAGCGCGTGTTGGTGAGGCTGGAAGCGGCCGTCGCCGCCACCGCCTATCGTGCGCTGAATGCGATACTGGAAGATCTCGGCAGCGCGACCTTCCGCGCCGATCTCGCCAGCCTGCGGCACGAGACGCAATATACCCGGCTGTTCCGGTCGTGAGCGGTGCGGCCTTTGACCCATCGAGAAAGAGCGAATGACATGTCGAAATCTCACGGCCCCTTGCGTGTCGGCGTCGGCGGTCCCGTCGGATCGGGCAAGACCGCGCTGATGGACCTGCTCTGCAAGACCATGCGCGAGCGCTATGACATTGCCGCGATCACCAACGACATCTACACCAAATGGGATGCCGAGTTCCTGGTGCGTTCGGGCTCGCTGACGCCGGACCGCATTGCCGGCGTCGAGACCGGCGGCTGCCCGCACACCGCGATCCGCGAGGACGCCTCGATGAACCTCGCCGCGGTGGCGGACATGCGGGCGAAATTTCCCGGGCTCGACCTCGTTCTGATCGAATCCGGCGGCGACAATCTCGCTGCCACTTTTTCCCCGGAGCTGGCCGACCTGACCATCTACGTCATCGACGTGGCCGCCGGCGACAAGATCCCGTCCAAGGGCGGCCCCGGCATCACCCGGTCCGACCTGCTGGTCATCAACAAGATCGACCTCGCCCCCCATGTCGGCGCCTCCTTGGAGAAGATGGACACGGACGCCAGGCGCATGCGCGGCGAGCGCCCCTTCGTCATGACCAATCTGAAGAAGAGCGAGGGCCTTGACCGCATTGTCGGCTTCATCGAGGCCAAAGGCGGCCTGAAACGGGCGGGCTGACAGCGCGCGACGACTTGGCGCATGCCTTTTTCGCCATTAACCTTGGGGCCGGGCCGCAACCACGGAACAAATTTCGGACACGGCGATTAACTACCTCCGGTGCCCGGGCAATTCATCCCGGCCAGACCATCGGCCGGGCGGATTAAGCTTTCCAGGCGACCCAAGTTGCGTACCGATGCCTCCTCCTTCATTATCTCTGCCACCGGGGTTCACCCTGTTTCGGCACATGGCCGTTCGAGCGGCGTTCATATGCTCCTTGTTTATTGCCGACCTCCTGCTTTCGCCTGAGTAGTCGCGTGGTCCGGCTGGGTTTCATCATCGGTTTCATCGCTCTGCTCGGAGCCTTGCTCTCCGGGCTTGCGGCCTATCGCGTCCACGACCAGGAGCTGGCGCTGGATCGAATCGCGCTCGCGCGCGCGATCGACGTTCATGCCAGCCTGGTGCAGGACCGGCTCACCGAGCGCGAACTGCTCGCACGTGTCGCCTCAGGCCTGTTCCGCACACCATCCGTGATCAAGCCGAACATGCTGGAGCCGCTGCGCTCGGCCATCTATGCCTTCAAGACCGATTTCGTGGTGGCCGGCTGGATCGCCCGGCTGAAGCCGAACGAGCTTACGGCGGCGCAGGCTGCCATTGGGGGCGCCGGCTTCCCGAATCCGAAGATTCGCACCTTTGACGACAAGCCGATCAATCCGGCCGAGATCACCCAGCCGATCGACGTGCTGTTGGATCTCGAGCCGCGCAGCGACGAGACCAAGGCCCTGCCTGGCCGTAGTTACGACCAGGATCAGGTTCGCAGCGCCATGTTGACACGGGCCCGGCTCGAGAAGCGGTCGGTGGCGTCGGACCCGATTCCGCTGTTGCGCGGCAACGGGCCGGTCGGGGTCATTGTGGCAGCTCCCGTCATTCCCGAGGGGGCGACCGAGCCAGCCGGGTTCGTCACCTTTTCCTACGAACTCGCCTCGCTGATGCTGACCAACGACGACATGTCGTTGTTCTCGGTCGCGCTCAGGGACCCGCGCAAGGAAGGTGGCGAGCTCGTTGCCAACGATCAGGGCATCGTCTCCACCCGCATGACGACGGCGGACGGGCCGACGCCATCGGCGACGCGCACGGTGAGTTTCGGCGGCCGTGACTGGCAGCTGGGTTATTACGCCAAGACCAACTCGGCGCGTCGCGCCGAGCAGACCGCGATCATCGTGGCTGCGATCGGCTTTGCGATCACTGCGATGGTGTGCGGCTTGTTTGGCTATGTCGCCTACAACAATCTGCGGCTCAGCCGAGAAATCCAGGTCAGAATCGGCTTCGAGCGCCGGCTGACCGCGGTGATCGACGAGCTCAACCACCGGGTCAAGAATATCCTCGCGGTGATCCAGTCGATCGTGACGCGCACCTTGCGTCACGGCTCGGACATCGACGTCGCTCGCGAGCTCCTGATCGGGCGCATCCACGCCATGTCCAACGTGGTCTCGCTGCTCAGCGAGAGCCAGTGGCAGGGCGTCAAGCTGAAGGGCCTGTTCGAGGCGCGCGCCATCCCGCATGCCGACCGCATTGCCGTCACGGGTCCTGATATCGCGGTCAGCGCGCGCGCGGCGCAGAGCCTCTCGCTACTGTTCTTCGAACTTGCCTCGCATTCCGACGAGGGCCTGTCGCTGGTCGGAAAGCACCCGCACATCACCGCCAGCTGGACCGTGACGGGCGAGGGAGTGGGCGAGGTCTTCCATTTCCGCTGGGAGGAGCTCAACACCAGCGAGGCGACGCGCCGCCCCGATTCCGATTTCGGCCTGATCCTGCTCGACCGGGTCGCCCCCGAGGCGCTCGGCGGCACCGCCAAGCGTTATTTCACCGACGCTTCCTATGTCTACGAGCTGACCGCGCCGATGGAGACGGTGGTCGACATGACCGAGCGCGACCGCACGGACAAGATCTCGGCACCGGTGAGGCCTGCGCGATAGAAGCCGCCGGCTTCAGCCTTGGGCTGACCCTTCCTAGCCCTTGGGCCGCAACACCAGGTCGACCAGATTGCGGGCATAGGCCGGCGTGATCGGCGCGATGCCAAAGACGTAGCGGTAGAACAGGCCGCCATAGATCGCGTCGTAAAGATCCTCAGCCGGCCCTTCGGCCAGGATGCTGCCATCGTTCTGGCCTGCCGCGATCATCTCGACCAGCGCGTCGCGACGGAATTGCAGATAGCGGGCATAGAACAGCTCGGCGGAGCCGGTTTTGGAAATGCATTCGGAGATGACCGCGAGCTGGACCTTGCCGAACTCGCCCTGGAGCGCCTCGGCGTAGGCTGCGGCATGGCGGCGGGCGCGCGCTGCGGGGTTGCCGGAGCTCACCGCGGGCAGCGGCAGCATCTGCGCGGCATGTTGAAGAAAGGCGTCGATCAAGAGCGCCTCGCGGGACGGCCACCATTTGTAGATCGTCATCTTGGAGACGCTGGAGTGGCGGGCGATTGCGTCGATGGTGGTGGCGGCAAGGCCAGTGGACGCCATCAGCGTATAGGCGCTTTCGAGAATGGCGTTGCTGGTCTCGATCGATCGCGGCCGGCCGCGCCGGAGCGCGCTCTCGGCCTCTTCACCCCCGCTTTTCACCATCGCCACGCCCGGTCTCCTCACGCACAGCCTCTCCGCATAGCGCAGCCGCCGCTTTCGGCCTAGCAGAATCGCACGATTCTCTGCCTGGAGCGTTTTCGAGCGAAGTGGATCCCGGCTGCCGTGAAGAAAACGACCCAAAACAAGAATCCAGGGCCCGTTCCGATTCCATCGGACGAAATTGGCTCTAAAGCATGATCCGGAAAAGTGCGCAGCGGTTTTCCGAAAAGATCATGCTTAAACAACAACCTAAAGCGCGATGACGATTTATCCTCATCGCATCGCGCTTTAGGCCTGCTGCCGCAAGGCCGTCGGCAGATCCTGCCACTTCGACCAGGCGACATAGTAGGCTACCGCGGTCATGGCGGCGAAGCCGGCGAGGCTCACCACGATCTGCATCGCCACCAGATTGGCGCTGGTGATCAGGATGAGATGGCCCGCAAACGACAGGAACACCCCGACGCAGAACACGGCGAGCCATTCCTCGCCACATCGGATGACCGCCTGCAGCGGCTTCAATTGCAGGCCGGGATGATTGGCCGGAATGAGATGGGTCGCCAGCAAGGCGAGCGCGAGGAAGTGAATCACGCGATAGGGCGCGAGGTTTTCCTTGTCGGTCGGCGCGATGCTGTCGAGGAGGAGGTCCGGCAGGTAAGCCGACATTGCCGGCGAATTGCGCAGCAAGGTGATGGCCATCGCGAATACGAGATAGGTGCCGGCGAGAATTCGCAGCCAGGGCATGTCACGTAGCGCGCGCCCGGGCGCGCCCGTCACGGCGAACCAGCCCCCGAGCACCATCAGCATCTGCCAGCAGAGCGGATTGAAAGTCCATTCCTGGTCCGGATAGACCCGAAAATTCCAGTCGAACCAGCGTGCGGCAAGATACAGCGCGACCGATGCCGCCAGGGTCAGGTTCGGCCACCGCAACAGACCCCACAGCGCGAACGGAAAAAAGGCCATCAGCGGGATCATCAATTGCAGGAGATCGAGGTTCAGTGGCTCCTCCTGGAGCACGAGGCCGCGGACCAGGATCCGCAGCGGGTGCTCGAGAATGCCCGAGATATTGTATTCGTGGATGATCTCCGGCGCCATCGACTGCGAGGCGACATAGGCGATGGTGTCGATGTAGATCACGAACAGCACGACATAGGCGGCGTAGAGCCGCCAGACGCGGCGGAAGATGCGCGTCGCCGCGACGAGGTAGCCCCGTTCAAGCGCCATCCGGCCGTGGATGATGGCGACGCCATAGCCGACGACGAACACGAACAGGTCAGCGGCGCCGCTGAAGCCGAAATTGCGCAGCGTCAGCAGGTTGACGACGTTGTTCGGGATATGGTCGACGAAAACCGACCAGTTGGCGATACCGAGCGTCAGATACAGCCTGGCGTCGTGATGGAATGCGGCGAGGTTCGCCTTAACGGACGGTTTCATTGATTAAAATAGCTTTGGGAATCAGGGTGATACTTTTAACGGCAACCGCCTGCCCATCCGAGTAGCGTTTGCGTGATGGCTGGGGCAGCCGCGCCGTTATGGCGCGAAATTGCGCGGTGTCTTATCGACGAATTCTGATAGATGCGCTCGGAGGACTTACAACGAAATTTTCTAAGCTATTCGGCGGGCTCGGCCGACGCCTCGTCGGGAACGCCCGCGCGGCTCGCCATGATGCCGAGGGCGACGCCGCCGATCGCCAGGATCGGCAGTAGCCGTTTGATGCCGATGGCACGGACGATCTGCAGCCCGGTGGCGAGCAGCATGGGATCCGCGAGCATGCTCTGCGCCGCCGACTTCGCGGCGCGCTCGGCCGCGATCTGGGCGCGCTTCTGCACCTCGCGCTTGTAGCCCCAATAAGAGCCTGCCGCTGCCAGCGTCAGCAGGAAGAAGATGCCGGCGCCGGCAAGACAGGCCTGCACCGGGCCATATTTCTCCAGCACCGAGATGAAGGCGGCGGCGCAGAGGAAGCACGTCGTCACGAACAGCGCGAAGGCCGCGGCTGCGGCAAGCGAGGTCAGCCGCACCGTCGTGCCGGTAGATGCACTGATCCCATCGATGATGCGCTGAAACATGGCCCTCGCTCCTCAATTCCCCGCAAGCCAAACCGTCACGGGCCGACACCGGCAACGCGCCGGTGCCGACGCCTCAACACGCGTCCGCAAGTCTTACCGGCGCCAGGCGGCACCGATCAGAAAGCCGATGCCGAGCGCGAGTCCGACGGTCGCAAGCGGCCGCTGTGTGATCGCGTCTTCGAGCGTCTCCTCGATCGAGCCGTAGGCTTCCTGGGCCGCGCCCATCATTGCACTGCCGCGCTCCGACACGTCGTCGAGCGCGGTATCCATGTTCTCGCGCGCCTGGCGATAGCCGCGGCGAGCCTGCTTGCTGGTGGAATTGGCAAAGGTGTTGAGCGCGTCGGTGATCTGGTCGGTGAGGGCGGCGATATCGCTTTTCACGGCTGCTACATCCTTCTCGAGGCGTTCTCTGGTGGCTTTGTCGGTCCAGTCTTTCATCCCGGCTTCGGCATTAGTCGTGGACATCGGGAGCTCCAAACTGTTGACGGCTGAGATAGCCGGAAAACGTTTCGTCGTCGGGGAAGTTCCGTTCGCGGAAACCGGTCAATCCTGCGGAAGCTGCGGCCCATCCGCCGGCAACAGATGCTCCTTCAGGATCAGCGCGACGATCAGGAGCGGCGACGACAGGAAGGCGCCCATAGGCCCCCACAGCCAGGTCCAGAACGCGAGCGCCAGCAGCACGGCGAGCGCGTTCAGCGCCAGCCGCCGCCCGATGATCATGGGCGTGACGAAGTGCCCCTCCAGGAAGGTGAGGCCGCCGAAGGCGAGCGCCGCCATCAGGCCGCCGCTGATGGTCGGGAAGGCGACCAGCCCCACCACGAGCAGAACGGCGAACATCGCGATCGGCCCGATGATCGGGATGAAGTTGAGGGTTGCCGCGAGCGCGCCGAGCCCGGCCGGATTGGGCATGCCGGTGAGCGCACAGACGAGGCCGGTGGCGACGCCGACCCCAATATTGATGAGCGTGACGGTCAGGAGGTAGTTGCCGAGATGGACCTCGATCTCGTTGAGGATCCGAAGCGTGCGCAGCCGGGCGTCGCGGTCGCTGAAGGTCATGATCAGCGCCCGGCGCAGGTCGCGCCAGCTTGCGATGAACAGGATCAGGGTGACGAAGAACAGCAGGAATTCGGTAAAGGTCGGTGACAGGAATTCCAGCGTCGGCTGCACCCAATCGAATTTCGGCATCTGGAAGTTGGGCAGTCCTTCCGAGCCGCCGACCATAGCCTGCAGCTCGCGCCACAATGCGAGCGGCCGGTCGAACACGTGCAGCTTGTCCTTCAATTGCGCGCCGAGCTCCGGCAGGCGCGTGCTCCATTCCATCGCGGGGGAGGCGATCAGCGCCACCACAAAGGCCACCACGGCGGTCCCCGCGACTACGATCAGAACGGCACCTACGCTGCGCGGCACCTTGTACCGCTCCAGAAAGCCCGCCGCCGGCGACAGCATGGTGCCGGTGACGAAGGCCATCACTACCGGCAGGAAGAAAGCTCTTCCAACGTAGAGCACGGTAACGACCGCAATCAGTAACAAGCCGGCAAGCGCGAAGGCGACGAACTCGGTGCGGCGGATCACCGGCGGCAGCTCGATATGGCTGTCGGGAAGCGGACTGCCTTCGCTGTTGCCGGGAATCAGACGTTCACTGGGAAGGACGCGCACAATCTCTCTCCCGCACGGAAGCCTCGATCCGCGCGCCCATTTGGCGAGCTGATAATGCGCCAGCAGTGCCGCGGTTCCATCGCGGCTTCGTGAACACGCGCTCGCTTGACTGTGACAAGGATGCCGCGCGCAGGGCCGGAACCTGAATCGCCCCCGCGGCGTTTGTTCGCAAGCGCATCACCCTGATGCACGCATTTAACGGGGCAGCACATGACAAAGTTCTCTGCAGTCCGTCGCAGCTTCTCGCCGCGCGTCGTCACCGCCTTCGCTTTCGCAACCGCTCTGCTGGCGGTGCCTATCGCTGGCGCGAGCGCGCAGACGTACGGCTATTCGCCGATGCAGCCGCAGGCGTATCCGCAGGACCAGGGTTACGCGCAGGGCTATGTGAACGAAGCGCCGCAGGCTGCCGACGAGGATGCCCAGCTGCCCGATCGCCTGCGCAAGCAGGTCGTCGGCTTCGACCGCAGCGAGCCGGCCGGCACCATCGTCATCGATACCAACAACACCTATCTCTATTACGTGCTCGGTAATGGTCGTGCGATCCGTTACGGCGTCGGCGTCGGCCGCGAAGGCTTCACGTGGTCCGGCGTGCAGAGCGTCAGCCGCAAGGCGGAATGGCCGGACTGGCATCCGCCGGCCGAGATGATTGCGCGCCAGCCCTATTTGCCGCGCTTCGTCGCCGGCGGTCCCGGCAACCCGCTCGGGGCGCGTGCGATGTATCTCGGCTCCAGCGAATACCGCATCCACGGCACCAACGATCCCTCCACGATCGGCAAGTTCGTCTCCTCCGGCTGCATCCGCATGACCAACGAGGACGTCACCGACCTGTTCAGCCGCGTCAATATCGGCGCCAAAGTCGTAGTGCTGCCGAAGAACGCGCCGCTGATGGCCAAAGGCAGCGACCCCGCGCGCAAGCGTCCAGCCGTGACGGCGATGCCGTCGGGCCGGCAGGCGTTGAATATTTCGGCGTCCTCGGCCGTGAATTAAGTCTGAGTGAGGTGACATGAGCAGACGTATGAACGGCAGGCTCGCTGGCGGTCTGGCAATCCTGGTCATTGCCTCCGCCGGTGTCGCTCAGACGCCGTCGGCGCACGCGGAGGATTTCTTCTCGGCCCTGTTCGGGGGCTTCCGGATGCGGCCGCCGCCGGAGATCCGTATGCCTTTCCCCAACGACGGCATGCCCCGCTACGACGCCCCTCGCCAACGCGCGGCCTATGGCGGCGGCACGGCCTATTGCGTGCGCGGCTGCGACGGCCGCTACTTCCCGGCGCAAGGCAATGATGCCGAGAGCAAGGCGCAATCCTGCAAGAGTTTCTGCCCGACGTCGGAGACCTCGCTGGTCTATGGCGGCAACATCGAAGACGCCACGACCGACAAGGGAAAATCTTATTCGGAATTGCCCAATGCGTACCGCTATCGCAATGAGATCGTCGCGGGCTGCACCTGCAACGGCAAGGATCCGGTCGGGCTTGCGCAGGTCAAGGTCGACGACGATCCTACCCTCCGCAAGGGCGATATCGTCGCCGGCGCTGACGGCCTGGTGGTCGCCAGCCGCAACGCCAACGACCGCCGCGGCGTCGCGATGAATTTTTCGCCGCTGCCGGAATCGGTGCGCGCCAAATTCCGCCAGGTGCCGGTGGTGGCGAAGGAGTAGCGGCGGCTTCACGTGGGGTCTAGCGCTACCGCCTCAATCTCCGGTGTCATCCCCGCGTTCGCGGGGATGACACCGAAGGTGTAGAGGCAGCTTGCTGTCTAACTTACAACGTTACGCCGCGCGGATCTTGCCGAGGAAGTCGCTGACCTCATGGCCGAGCTGGCGGCTCTGGCTCTCCAGCATCTCGGAGGCCTGCTTCACATTGTCGGCGGCTGCGGCGGCAGCGTCCGCATCGGCTTTGACGCCGGTGATGTTGTCCGAGACGTTCTTGGTGCCCTGCGCCGCGAATTGGGTGCTGCGCGTGATCTCCTGCGTCGCCGCACCCTGCTCCTGCACCGCGGCGGCAATGGCAGTCGCCACTTCGTTCACTTCGCCGATGATGCCGCCGATGGTCTGGATCGCGTTGATGGCGTCGCCCGCGACTTTCTGGATGTCGGCGATCTGTTCGGAGATTTCCTCGGTCGCCTTCGCGGTCTGGCTTGCCAGCGACTTCACTTCGGAGGCGACCACGGCAAAGCCGCGGCCGGCTTCGCCGGCGCGCGCCGCTTCGATGGTGGCGTTGAGCGCGAGCAGATTGGTCTGCGCCGCAATGGTGTTGATCAGGCCGACGACCTCGCCGATGCGCCCCGCCGACTTCGCCAGGCCCTGCACGGTGCCGTCGGTTTCGCGCGCCTGCGTGACGGCGCGACCGGCGATGCCTGCGGCATGCGCAGCCTGCTGGCTGATGTCGTTGATTGAGGCCGAGAGCTCCTCGGCGGCGGCGGCGACGCTGTCGACGCTCATGGAGGCGTCGTTGGAGGCCTTGCCGGCGACCTGGACGCGATCGTTGGTCTGGCGCGACACGGCGGAGAGGTCGCCCGAGGTCTTGCGCATCTCGCCGGACGCCTCGCCCAATTCGCCCAGCGTCTTGCGCACCGCGCCCTCGAACTCGCCGACATAGGCCTCGACGGCGCGCTGGCGTGCGGCAGCGCCCGTATTGCGCTCGCGTTCCTGCTCTTCGATCTTGAGCTTGTCGGTGGCCTGCTGCTTGAAGGTCTCCAGCGCGCCGGCCAGTGCGCCGATCTCGTCCTGACGATCGAGATAGCCGCTGTCGACGGCAAGGTCGCCGCCGGCGACCTTCAACATGGCGTCGCGGATGGTGTTCAGGGGATGGATCACGCGACGGCTCACGAGCATGACCGCGCCGACGGCAAGGCCTATGGCGAGCGCCAGCAATCCGAGCTGCACGATCAGTGCGCGCTGCGCGGCGCCGCGCTGCTCCAGCGTATGGGCCTTGGCGGCGTCGAGAGCGGCTTCCGCCACTGTGACAGCGCTGGAAAGGCGGCCGACCGTGAGCGGGCTCCACTGGTTGGCGGTCATCTCGGCCTTCTCGCCCTTGACCAGCGTGTCAGCGAGGCGGTCCCGCAGGGTCAGATATTGCGGCTCGAAATAGGCGGTCTTGGCCGCGGCCAGGGCGGAGACGAGTGCGGGCGGCAACTGCATGCCCGAGGCTGACAATTCCAGCGCCTTCCACATCGCCGACGTGCCGCCGACATGCTGGGTGTAGCTGTTGCGGGCTTCCGGTGTGATCTTGCCGGCGGCAAGACCGGTCGAGACGACCAGCGAAGCTTCGCCCGCGGTGTTGCGGAGCAGCCAGGCGTTCTGCTTGATCGACAGCAGCTGGTCGATCACGGCGTCCTGGTGATTCACGGTGGCGGCCAGGACGTTCGACAGCTTGTCGAGCGTTTCGAGCAGGCCGCCCGTCGTCTCCATATATTCCTTCGGCAGGCCGGCCCGACGCTGATCCCTGGGCTTGGCCATATCCGCCCAGAACTGTTTCTGCTCTTCGGTCAGCAACTTGTGGAGGCGCGCAAGCTCCGGCACCGGCGTGCCTGATTGCGGGAAGTCCATGACCGGCAGCAGCTCCAGCGCGCGTGCCATTGCGGGCATCTCGGTGTCCCGGATCGCGCGCAGATATTTCTCGATCTCGGCATCCATCGGTTCGGCCGAGTTGAGGAGCCGCGTCGTGGTCGATCGGTCGGTGCGCAGGCTGTGCATCGCCTTGAACAAATCGGCGGATGCGTCGGCGGTCTGCGAGATGCGGTTGGCGGTCTTGAGGCGATCCCAGGACTCGAAGGCGGTGAGCGAGAGCGCGAGCACCACGCAGGCCGACGTGATCGCGATCACCGCCTTCAGCAGCGCGGATACGGTCAGACGATTCAGCATCGAAGTCCCCCCAATTCCCATTGCAAAGCTCTTGAAAACGCCCGGCAGCATCGACAAGCCCGGCGCGGCAGAACGGCAATCGCACGCCGTTTGCGGCCCACGGCCCCGGCGTCATTTCCGCATCTGAATGGAAAAGGGTAAAATTTTAGGCAGGCCGTCCGATCGTAGAAGTACGTATTTACTAGAAGTTGCAGTGGGTTGCCGCGATGGAACCAGCGCGGGAGACAGGCGTTAGAGCGGTGGTCGCAATTTGCCTGAAGGGGGTCTCGCGATGCTGGTGGGCGTACTCGTCACTTTTCTCGTCGTTATTCTCGTCCTTTATCTCATCAACATGCTGCCGATGGACGGCCGCGCCAAGCAGATCGCGCGCGTGGTCGTCATCATCATCGGCATCGTCTCGCTGCTGAAATATCTCGCGGTGTTCTAGCAAGGGATCATAGCCCGGATGACCGCAGCGATATCCGGGGTGCCGCAACAGAGGTCCCGGATGTCGCTTCGCTCATCCGGGCTGCTCGCCAAACAAGAAGCCCCGGCTTTCGCCGGGGCTTCTTTTGCGCTGCTTCAGTGCAGCGATTTCAGCCAGTCGTCGACATCCTGACGAACCTGGTCCTTGGCCTTGCCGTAGCGTTCCTGGAGCCGGCCCTCGAGCTGTTCGCGGCGTCCCTCGATCAATTGGAGGTCGTCGTCGGTGAGCTTGCCCCACTTCTCCTTGGCCGAACCCTTGAACTGCTTCCAGTTTCCTTCGATCCGATTCCAGTCCATGACCATCTCCCAATGGTTGATGGCCGTACAACGCGACCGGCACGCGGCCGTTCCGCTGCGCGGCGCGACGTTTCGCCCGCTGCGCTCAACAAAAAGCCCCGGCGTGAGCCGGGGCTTTCGGTGTTTCGAGCGGGCCGACTATCAGCCGTTCGCCTTGGCCTCGCGGCGGCGCGCGGTGAGGATGTATTCGGTGTAGCCGTTCGGCTGCTCGCGGCCTTTAAAGATCAGGTCGGAGGCGGCCTTGAAGGCGACGCCGTCGAAGGCGGGCGCCATCGGCTTGTAGATGGCGTCGCCGGCGTTCTGCTTGTCGACGACGACCGCCATGCGCTTGAGCGATTCCATCACCTGCGCCTCGGTGATCACACCCTGGTGCAGCCAGTTGGCGAGATGCTGGCTGGAGATGCGCAAGGTGGCGCGGTCTTCCATCAGGCCGACGTCGTGGATGTCGGGCACCTTGGAGCAGCCGACGCCCTGGTCGATCCAGCGCACGACGTAGCCGAGGATGCCCTGGCAGTTGTTATCGATCTCCTGCTTGACGTCATCGGGCGCCCAGTTCGACTTCGACACCGGAATGGTGAGGATGTCCGAAAGCTTTGCGCGCGGTCCGCCTTTGGTGAGCTCCTCCTGGCGCGCGATCACGTTGACCTGGTGATAGTGCAGCGCGTGCAGCGTCGCAGCCGTCGGCGAGGGCACCCAGGCGGTGGTGGCGCCGGCCTGCGGATGGCCAAGCTTCTGCGCCAGCATGTCCGCCATCTTGTCGGGGGCGGCCCACATGCCCTTGCCGATCTGGGCGTGCCCGGGCAGGCCACAGGTCAGGCCCATGTCGACGTTCCAGTCCTCATAGGCCTTGATCCAGGCCTGCGCCTTCATCTCGTTCTTGCGGATCATCGGGCCGGCTTCCATCGAGGTGTGGATCTCGTCGCCGGTGCGGTCGAGGAAGCCGGTGTTGATGAACATGATGCGCTTGGAGGCGCGCTGGATGCAGGCCTTGAGATTGACGGTGGTGCGGCGCTCCTCGTCCATGATGCCGACCTTGAGCGTGTTCTCGGGCAGCGACAGCATCTTCTCGACGCGGTCGAAGATCTCGCAGGTGAGCGACACCTCGTCCGGGCCGTGCATCTTCGGCTTGACGATATAGGCCGATCCCGTGCGGCTGTTCTTGACCTTCGAGTTGCCCTTGAGGTCGTGGATCGCGAGCAGGCCGGAGACGGCGGCGTCCAGAAGGCCTTCCGGAATCTCCTCGCCCTTCTCGTCCAGCACCGCGTCGGTGAACATGTGGTGACCGCAATTGCGCATCAGCAGCAGGCTGCGGCCGTGCAGCTTGACCTCGCCCTTGCCGTCCGGGGTCTTGTAGCTGCGGTCGGCGTTGAGCGAGCGCGTCAGCGTCTTGCCGCCCTTCTCGAAATCGGCCGACAGCGTGCCGTTCATCAGGCCGAGCGTGTTGCGGTAGACCAGCACCTTGTCCTCGGCATCGACGGCCGCGACCGAGTCCTCCATGTCGAGGATGGTGGAAACCGCGGATTCCATGATCATGTCGGCGACGCCGGCCGGATCGTCCTTGCCGATCGCGCTGCTGCGGTCGATCTTCACCTCGACATGCAGGCCATTGTTGGCGAGCAGCACGGCCGAAGGCGCGGCCGCATCGCCCTGGAAGCCGGCGAACTGCGCCGCGTTTTTCAGCGCGGTGGCATTGCCGCTCTTCAGCTTCACTGCGAGCTGGCCCGCGACGACACTGTAGGCGGTGACGTCGGTATGGCTGCCGGTTGCAAGCGGCACGGCGGCATCGAGGAACGCCTTGGCCTTGGCGATCACCTTGTCGCCGCGCGCCTTGTTGTAGCCCTTGCCGCTCTCGGACGGGTCATGCGGGATCGCGTCGGTGCCGTAGAAGGCGTCATAGAGCGAACCCCAGCGCGCGTTCGCCGCGTTCAGCGCATAGCGCGCATTGGTGAGAGGCACGACGAGCTGGGGGCCGCAGATCTTGCCGATTTCTTCATCGACATTGGCGGTCTCGACCTTCTGGGTCGCCGGCTCCGGAACGAGATAGCCGATCTCCTTCAGGAAGGCGGTATAGGCGTTGAGGTCGAACGCCTTGCCCTTGCTCGCGCGGTGCCAGTCGTCGATCTTGGCCTGCAACGTGTCGCGCACCGCAAGCAATGCGCGGTTCTTCGGCCCCAGATCCTTGATGATGGCGGCAAGCCCGGCCCAGAACGCATCCGGCGCGATCCCCGTTTTCGGGGCCGCTTCCTTGGCGATGAAATCAAACAGGACGGGAGCGATCTTCAATCCGTGGGCGTCGACGCGTTTCATGATGGGCTTTCTTGTTGGAAATGGCTGTTTTTGGCTGCTTTTGACCCGACAGCAGCAAAATGCGCCCACGAGGGAGCGGCTTTCGGGGCCCTATTAGCCCCAAAACAAGGGCGGTGAGAAGACCCCCAAGGGTTTGTCAAAATGTCAAGAGAAGGTGTGGGCCCCCACGCACCGGTGTCATTCCCCGCGAAAGCGGGGAATCCAGTACGCCGCAGCTTCTCCGTATCCCAAAGCTGTCTCTGGAATACTGGGTCGCCCGGTCAAGCCGGGCGACGACAGCGGGGAATAGGACGGCCTCAAATATTCGCGGCGAGGTCCACGACTTCGTCGAACAGCACGCCGGTGTTCTTCAGCATCTGCTCGATCTCGTCGGCCGCCTCGGCGACGGTTCGCGTCGAGGTGTCGATCACGAGCTCGGCCGCCTGCGGCGCTTCGTAGTCGTTACCGATGCCGGTGAAGGATGCCAGCGCGCCGGCGCGAGCCTTCTTGTAGTGGCCCTTGGGATCGCGATCCTCGCAGACCTCTGCCGGCGTCGCGACATGGATCTCGCGGAACGCGGTGTCGGCGATGCGGCGTGCGGTGGCGCGGTCCTCGCGCGCGGGCGAGACCGCGGCGACGATGGCGATATGGCCGTTACGGGCGAGATGCGTTGCGACTTCGGCAAGGCGGCGGATGTTCTCGCTGCGATCAGCAGTGGAGAAGCCGAGATCGCTGTTGAGCCCGGCGCGCAGCGTGTCGCCGTCAAGCAGGATCGGCGAGCCGCCATTGGTGAACAGCCGCCGTTCCAGCGCCTTGGCGAGCGTCGACTTGCCCGAGGCCGGCAGGCCGGTGAGCCAGACCACGGCGCCGTTGTGCTGATAGCGCGCGGAGCGCTCGTCGGGACGGAGTGCGGATTCCACCGGCACAATGTCGACGGGCAAGGCGCGCTGGCCGGCATCGACCGACAGCACCAGACCGCCGCCGGCGATGCGTCCGGAGACTTCGATCACGAGACGACCGGTGCGCGGATTCTCGGTGTAGGGATCGGTGGCGATCGGATTCGACAGGGAGATGTCGATCTCGCCGACATGGTTGCGGCCGATCGCCTTGTTCTCGGTGCTCGAGAGCTCGCCCGGATCGACCGCCTTCTCGATCGCGACGACCGTGGCGCGGCTTTCCTTCGGCCCGCAACGGACCAGGAGCTGGTCGCCCTTGGCGAGCGGCTTGTCGTGCAGCCAGAAGATCCGCGCCCGCAGCCGCCGCGTCTCGCGCGGGGCGCTGCCGGCATGCGCGACGATGTCGCCGCGCTCGATGAACAATTCGCGGTCCAGCGTGATGCCGACCGAGCGGCCCGCGCCCTGGCGTCCCGCAACCGGCGTGGCCGGCCAGCTCTCGACGGTCTTGATCTTCGCGATCTTGCCGGCCGGCATGATCACGATCTCGTCGCCGGCAATCAGGCTGCCGGATTCGATGCGGCCCGCCACGATGCGGCGGTCATCGAACTTGTAGATCGCCTGCACCGGCAGCCGGAGCGCCAGCGCTTCCAGCGGCCGCGCCGGCTCGAGTTGGTCGAGCGCCTCGACCACGGTCGGTCCCTTGTACCAGGAGATACGGTCGGTGCGCATCGCAACACCGTCGCCGTCGCGCGCGGAGATCGGGATCACGGCTGTGGGCTTCACGCCGAGGCCGTTCAGATGCGCGGAGATCTCGTCGCTGATCTCCTTGAAGCGCTCTGCGGAGAAGTCGACGCGGTCCATCTTGTTGACGACGATCGCGACCTGCTTCACGCCGAGCAGATGCAGGAGATAGCCGTGCCGCCGTGTCTGGTCGCGCACGCCTTCGAGCGCGTCGATGATCAGCACCGCACCGTCGGCCTGGGAGGCGCCGGTGATCATGTTGCGCAGGAATTCGGCGTGGCCGGGCGCGTCGATCAGAACGATGTCGCGCGAATTGGTGCGGAAGCGGATCTGCGTGGTGTCGATGGTGATGCCCTGGTCACGCTCGGTCTGGAGCGCGTCGAGCAGGAACGACCATTCGAACGGCATGCCGCGCCGCGCACTGACGGCCTTCAGCATCTCAAGCTTGCCGTCGGGCAGGCTGCCGGTCTCGTGCAAGAGGCGGCCGACCAGCGTCGATTTGCCGTGGTCGACATGGCCGACGATGACGATGCGGACCTGCGGACGGGTGGTGCCGTTCGGGGTGGCGGGCGAAGCCGGGGTGACGATCATGTTCATATCGCGCTCGCGTTCTTGATCAGAGATAGCCGGCGACGCGCAGGCGCTCGAAGGCGTCCTCGGTCTCGTGGTCGAGCGCGCGGCCGGCGCGCTCCGGCACCTTGGTCTGCTCGAGCTCGATCAGGATCTCGTCGATGTTGGACGCAGTCGATGCGACCGGATTGGTGATGTCCTGATCCCCCAGCGAGCGATAGCGCTTGCCGTCCTTGGCGAGATAGAGCGGGATGATCGGGATGTTCTCGCGCTTGGTGTAGGCCCAGATGTCGGCTTCGGTCCAATGCAGGATCGGATGGATGCGCAGATGCGCGCCCTGCGGCGGCGAGGCGTTGAAATGGTCCCAGAATTCCGGCGGCTGGTCGCGCACGTCCCAATTGCCTTCGAGCCCGCGCGGCGAGAACACACGCTCCTTGGCGCGCGTTGCCTCCTCGTCGCGGCGGATGCCGGCGATCAGGCCGTCAAAGCCGAATTTGCCGAGCGCCATCTTGAGGCCTTCGGTCTTGCGCGCCGCGGAGCGGGCCGCCGGCGGCAGCGTCGGATCGACGGCATCGATGGGCGGGCAGGGCTCGACGCGCAAATCGAGATCCCACTCTTTGCCGTAATGATCTCGAAAGCGGTACATCTCCGGAAACTTCTTGCCGGTGTCGACATGCAGTGCCGGGAATGGCACGCGGCCGAAGAACGCCTTCCGCGCCAGCCAGATCATGACGTTGGAGTCCTTCCCGAGCGACCACAGCAGCGCGATCTTCTTCAGCCGGGCGAACGCCTCGCGGAAGATGTAGATGCTCTGCGCCTCGAGCTGGTCGAGATGGTCCATGCTGGGGGCAAGGTCAGCAGAAAATTCTTGCCTGCGTGCGCGCTCAGCCGGGGCCGGGCTGCTCAGTCCGCTCGCTGCGGAATCGTCCTTGAGAAGATGCATCTCTGCCACTTTGCGTTTGGAGGCGAAAATTCTATAGTTGCGGTGCGGAAGAGAAGAAAAAATTTTCTCTTTGCGCGCTCGAAACGACACATATATAGAAAATAATTCCAGTCAACCCCGGATGTGGGGGAAGCGAGTATCGCATGCGGTTCTTGCCGGTGTTTCTCGATCTCAAGGCCGGTCCGGTGGTCCTCATCGGCGCGGGTGAGCTTTTGCGTGCCAAGCTGCGCGTGCTCTCTGCCGCCGGTGCGCGCATCCGCGTGCATGCGATCGACGGCAATCAGGATCTGGACCTCGGCTCCGGGGACGCGGCGCGTATCGAGATCGCGTCGGGCGATCCGCTCACTGCCGATCTCTCGGGAGTCATCGCCATCGTCTGTGCCGGCGCGGGCGATGTCGGCGTGGCGATGTCGGTTCGCGCCAAGGCGCTCGGCCTGCCCGTCAACGTCATGGACGATCTCGAACATTCCAGCTTCATCTTCCCGGCGATCGTCGATCGCGGCGATGTCGTGGTCGCGGTCGGTACCGGCGGCACTTCGCCTGTCGTTGCACGGCGCGTGCGGGAGAAGATCGAGGCGCTGCTGCCGGCCCGTATCGGTGAGCTCGCCGAGTTCATCGGCGGCTTTCGCAAGTCCATCAACGAGCGCATCACCGAGTTTCCGCTGCGCCGCCGGTTCTGGGAGCGCGTCATCGACGGCCCGATCGGCGCCGCCGTGCTCGGCGGCCGCAGGAGCGAGGCGGATGCCGCGCTCAAGGCGATTGCCGATCCCTCCGAATTCGCGCGTGCCGACAAGCCGGAAGGCTCGGTCGCGCTGGTCGGCGCCGGTCCCGGCGATCCCGATCTTCTCACCATCAAGGCGCTGCGCGCATTGCAGGACGCGGACATCGTCTTCCATGACGAGCTGGTCTCGGGCGAAATTCTCGACCGCATCCGCCGCGACACCACGCGCGTTCCGGTCGGCCGCCGCGTCGGCAAGCCCGGCATCGGCCAGGACGCCATCAACAAGCGCATGATCGAGGCCGCGCAATCCGGCCAGCGCGTGGTGCGGCTGAAGGGCGGCGATCCCTTCGTGTTCGGCCGCGGCGGCGAAGAGGTCGAAGCGCTGCGCGCGGCAGGCGTCGCCTATTCGATCATCCCCGGCATCACCGCGGGGCTCGGCGGCGCCGCCGATTTCGAGGTGCCGCTCACCTACCGTCATGAAGCGACCCGCATCACCTTCCTCACCGCGCACAAGGCGCGCGATGCGGAAGTCGTGGACTGGTCGACGCTGACCGACACCAAAATGACCGTCGTGGTCTACATGGGCATGACTGCCGCGCTCGCCGTGCGCGCCGGCCTGTTCGCCGCCGGCCGTTCGCCGGAGACGCCGGTCGGCGTGTTCGCGCGCGTCACCCGTCCCGATGCGCAAGGCGCGATTGGCACGTTGCGCTATCTCCCCGAGCTGGTGCGGCGCGTCAGCGGCGGTCCCGCCATTCTCATCATCGGCGAGGTGGTCCGGCATGCCGGTTCCCTTCGTCGCGAAACCCCAAAGCAAATCATCTCTGACCTATTGGATGCAGCCGAATGACCTCTCCGCTTGAACAGAAGAAGATCAAGATCGCCGGCCCCTCGATCGTGACCGCCAACCGCACCTGGGACGGCATCGTGGTTTATCGCACCGCCGCCAAGAGCTGGTCTGCGGACCTGTCGGAAGCTGCGATCGTGCGCAACTCCGACGAGGCCAAGGCGTTGCTTGCGGAGTCCGTCGCCGATGACGTCGGCGCGATCGGACCCTATATCGCCCCGGTGCAGGTCGGCGCGGACGGCAAGATCGAACCCGGCAATCTGCGCGAACAGATCCGCCGCACCGGTGTGACCATCGGACAGTCGGCCCAGGTTTAAGGCGCTTTCCTATGTATGCTTACGACGAAATCGACCGCACGCTCGTCAACGAGCGCGTCTCGGAGTTCCGCGACCAGGTGAAGCGGCGCCTCTCCGGCGAGCTCACTGAGGACGAGTTCAAGATCCTGCGTCTGCAGAACGGCGTCTATCTGCAACTGCACGCCTACATGTTCCGCGTCGCGATCCCCTATGGCACGCTGGCGACGAACCAGCTGCGGGCGCTCGCCCATGTCGCGCGCAAATACGACCGCGGCTACGGCCATTTCACCACGCGGCAGAACATCCAGTTCAACTGGATCAAGCTCGCAGAGCTGCCGGACGCGCTGGAAGATCTCGCCAAGGTCGGCATCCACGCGATGCAGACCTCCGGCAACAACATGCGCAACGTCACCTCGGATCAGTGGGCCGGCGTCGCGCCGGGTGAGATCGAGGATCCCCGCATCTGGTCGGAGCTGATCCGCCAGCACACCACGCTGCATCCGGAATTCTCGTTCCTGCCGCGCAAGTTCAAGATCGCGATCACCGCGTCGGACCACGACCGTGCCGCGATCAAGATCCACGACATCGGCCTCCGCCTGATCAAGAACGAAAAGGGCGAGACCGGCTTCGAGGTGCTGGTCGGCGGCGGTCTTGGCCGCACGCCGTTCATCGCCAAGACTATCAAGCACTTCGTGCACGGCCGCGATATCCTGAGCTATATCGAGGCGATCCTGCGCGTCTACAATCAGTATGGCCGCCGCGACAACATCTACAAGGCGCGCATCAAGATCCTGGTCCACGAACTCGGCATCGAAAAGTTCTCCCGCGAAGTCGAGGAGGAGTGGCAGCACATCCGCAACTCCTCGCTCCAGATCGACGACGAGGTGATCGAGGACATCCGTTCGCGCTTCACCTATCCGGCCTACGAAAAGCTCCCGCACATGCCGGACGAGCTGCGGCAGGCGGCGGCCGATCCCGACTTCGAAGCGTGGCGCAAGAACTCGGTGGCCCCGCACAAGAACCAGGGCTACTCCATCGTCACGATTTCGCTGAAGCCGATCGGCGCGCCTCCGGGCGATGCCACGGCGGAGCAGATGGATGCGCTGGCCGATCTCGCCGACAAATATTCCTTCGGTGAGATCCGCGTTGGCCACGAGCAGAACCTGGCACTGCCGCATGTCGCCAAGCGCGACCTGCCGGCGCTGTGGAAGGCGCTCGACAAGCTTGGCCTCGCGACGCCGAACGTCAATCTGATCACCGACATCATCGCCTGCCCGGGCCTCGACTATTGCTCGCTGGCGAATGCGCGCTCGATTCCGATCGCGCAGGAGCTGACGCGGCGCTTCGCCAACCACGAGCTCGCCAACCTGATCGGCCGGCTCCATATCAACATCTCAGGCTGCATCAACGCCTGCGGTCATCACCATGTCGGCCATATCGGCATTCTCGGCGTCGAGAAGAACGGCGAGGAGGTCTACCAGATCACCATCGGCGGCCGCGCCGACGAGAACGCGGCGCTCGGGAACCTGATCGGGCCGGGCGTCAAGTTCGATGAGGTCGCCGACGTCGTCGAGGATATCGTGGAAGCCTATCTGGCGCTGCGCGAGCGGCCTGAAGAGCTGTTCATGGACACCGTGAAACGCCTCGGCGTCGAACCCTTCAAGGAGCGCGTCTATGCCACTCGTTAACGGCGGAAAGATCGCCGACGACAGCTTCGTCAAGCTGGCCGTCGACACGCCGCTGCCCGAAGGCGGCGACATCCTGGTGCCGGCCGAGCGCTTCATCGGCGAGGCCGATGCGCTGCTCAAGCGCGCCGGCAAGGTCGGCGTGATCTGGCCGAACAACCGCGACATCGCCGAACTGGTCCCCTATCTCGGCAAGATCGCAGTCGTCGCGCTGGTGTTCCCGACCTTCCGCGACGGCCGCGCCTACAGCCAGGCCCGCCTCCTGCGCGAGCGTTACAATTACCGCGGCGAGTTGCGCGCCACCGGCCAGGTGCTGCGCGACCAGTTCGTGTTCATGCTGCGCGCCGGCTTCGATTCCTTCGAGGTCAAGAAGCAGGCCGATGCGGAAGCCTTCATGCAGACCGCAAAGCGCTATTCGGTATTCTACCAGCCGACCGGCGACGGCCGCATCACGGCTTTGCACCGGCGCATGCAGCTGCGCCATTCCGAAGGCGTCGGCACGTGAACGCGATCTCGCCTCAGGTTTCGTCGACGTCAGTCTCTGCGCTTCCGTCAGCGGACGAACTCGATCGCGCGCTGCGCGATGCCTCGCCCGCGGAGATCGTCGCCGCGGCGCTGAAGACGGTCGGGCGCGAGCAGCTGGCGCTGGTGTCGTCGTTCGGCACGGAATCGGCAACGCTGCTGAAGGTCATGGCGGACGTCGACCCCGCGATTCCCGTGATCTTCCTCGATACCGGCTGGCTGTTCGAGGAGACGCTGGCCTATCGCGACACGCTGATCGCGACGCTTGGATTGAAGGACGTCCGCTCGATCAAACCGGCGGAGGAGACGCTGGCGCGCGAAGATGCCGACCGCGATCTCTGGTTCTCCGACCCCGACGCCTGCTGCCGCATTCGTAAAGTCGAGCCGCTGGCGCGGGCATTGAAGCCGTTCTCGGCCTGGCTCAACGGCCGCAAGCGCTTCCAGGGCAATGCGCGCGCCGACATTCCGGTGGTTGAAGACGATGGCGTGCGGTTGAAGTTCAACCCCTTCGCCAACGTCTCGCGCGAGGAACTCGAGGCCATCTTCGTCCGCGCCAAATTGCCGCGTCATCCACTGGTCGCCTCCGGTTTCCTGTCGGTTGGGTGTATGCCTTGCACGAGCAGAACGGCCGAGGGTGAGGATGAACGTGCCGGTCGCTGGCGCGGCCGGGCCAAGACAGAATGCGGCATCCACACGATGAAGACTTCGTAGCACAGTCACGCTGCCACGCTGCGAACAAGAAAATCCGGTTTCGTTGACTTAAGCGCGTTTCGCCGCGAGTTTCGCCTGCCTTCGCTGACACCGACGTCGTCGAAGTGAATGGAGATGGACATGATGCGCCGTATCGTTCCGCTCGCTGCAGGACTTCTCGCGACGGTTTTTGTGGCAAGCGCGGCTCTCGCTGCCGATATCAATTTGCTCAACGTGTCCTATGATCCGACGCGCGAGCTCTATGCCGAATTCAACAAGGCGTTCGCGAACGCCTATCAGAAGGAAACCGGCAAGAGCGTCGAGATCAAGCAGTCGCACGGCGGCAGCGGTTCGCAGGCGCGCGCGGTGATCGACGGATTGCAGGCCGATGTGGTGACGCTCGCGCTCGCCTACGACATCGACGCGATCGCCGGCAAGGGCCTCACGGCGACGGACTGGCAGAAGCGGTTGCCGCAGAATGCGTCACCCTACACCTCCACCATCGTGTTCCTGGTGCGCAAGGGCAATCCCAAGGCGATCAAGGACTGGGACGATCTGATCAAGCCGGGCGTTGCCGTGATCACGCCGAACCCGAAGACGTCGGGCGGCGCGCGCTGGAATTATCTGGCGGCCTGGGGCTTTGCGCAGAAGAAATACGGCGCCGCCGACAAGGCCAAGGACTTCATCGGAAAGCTCTACCAGCAGGTGCCGGTGCTCGATACCGGCGCGCGCGGCGCCACCGTGACCTTCGTCGAGCGCGGCGTCGGCGACGTGCTGCTGGCCTGGGAGAACGAGGCGTTTCTCGCCCTGAAGGAATTCGGCCGGGAGAAATTCGAGATTGTGGCGCCGCCGCAATCCATCCTCGCCGAGCCGCCGGTCGCGATCGTCGACAAGGTTGCCGACAAAAAGGGCACCCGCAACGCCGCCGATGCCTACCTCCAGTACTGGTACACCAAGGAGGGGCAGGAAATCGCCGCGCGCAACTTCTACCGCCCGCGCGATGCCGAGATTGCCAAAAAATACGAAAACGCCTTCGCAAAGGTCGAACTATTCACGATCGACGACGTTTTCGGTGGTTGGACCAAGGCGCAGAAGGAACATTTTGCCGACGGCGGCATCTTTGACCAGATCTATAAGAACTGATCTGGCGCTGTCTTAAGGGCTTTAGCAGGGGGCCTGGTGAGCGCACTCGCAGCACGACGCCGGACATTGCCGGGCTTCGGTCTCACCATGGGACTGACGCTTTCCTGGCTGTCGATCATCATCCTGATTCCGCTCGCCGGGCTGTTCCTGAAATCGCTCGAGCTCAGCCCCGAGCAGTTCTGGAACATCCTCTCCAGCCGACGCACCCTGAATGCCCTGCGGGTTTCCTTCGGCCTTGCGTTCGCGGCGGCCAGCGTCAACCTCGTCATGGGCAGCATCATCGTCTGGGCGCTGGTGCGTTACCGCTTCCCTGGCCGGCGGCTGTTCGACGCCATCGTCGACGTGCCCTTCGCGCTGCCGACGGCGGTCGCCGGCGTCGCGCTGACCGCGCTGTTCGCCGAGAAGGGCTGGCTGGGGGCGCCGCTGGCGGCGCTCGGCATCAAGGTGGCGTTCACGCCGGTCGGCATCTTCGTCGCCATGATCTTCATCGGCATTCCCTTCGTGGTCCGCACGGTGCAGCCGGTGCTGCAGGATCTCGACCCCGAGATCGAGGAGGCCGCGGGCAGCCTGGGCGCCAGCCGGTGGCAGACCATCATCCGCGTGATCCTGCCCTCGCTCGCGCCGGCGCTGCTCACCGGGCTCGCGCTCGCCTTCGCCCGCGCGGTCGGTGAATACGGCTCGGTGATCTTCATTGCCGGCAATCTGCCTAATGTCTCCGAGATCGCGCCGCTCTTGATCGTGATCCGGCTGTCCGAATTCCGCTACGCCGACGCGACCGCCATCGCGGTGGTCATGCTCGTCGTCTCCTTCGTCATCATTTTCGCCGTCAACCGGCTCCAGCGCTGGGCGCGGAGCCGGATCCCGGCGCGCTGAGGGGGATGCGATGACGATGCAGATCGCAGACTCCGTGTCGCTCTCGGCTCCCGACGCCAAGGCACGTGCGAAGGCCCGGGCACATGCGGCGGCGGCGCAAGACAATTTGCGCACCGAGCCGCGCGCGGTGCGCATCACGATCATCGCGTTGGCGATGATCTTTCTTTCCGTCTTCGTCGTGCTGCCGCTGGTGGTCGTGTTCGCGCAGGCCTTTTCGAAGGGGATCCTCGCCTATCTCTCCGCGCTCGCCGAGCCGGAGGCGCTGGCCGCGATCAAGCTGACGTTGATCGTCGCGGCGATCTCGGTCGGCCTCAACCTTGTCTTCGGCCTCGTCGCCGCCTGGGCGATTGCAAAATTCGATTTCGCGGGCAAGACCTTCCTGATCACGCTGATCGACCTGCCGTTTTCGGTCAGCCCGGTGATCTCCGGCCTCGTCTTCGTTCTGCTGTTCGGCGCGCAAGGCTATTTCGGCAGCTGGCTTAGGGATCTCGACATCCAGATCCTGTTCGCGGTGCCCGGCATTGCGCTTGCCACCACCTTCGTGACCTTCCCGTTCGTCGCGCGCGCGCTAATCCCCCTGATGCAGGAGCAGGGCACGCAGGAGGAGGAGGCCGCGGTTTCGCTCGGCGCCTCCGGCTTGCAGACCTTCTTCCGCGTCACGTTGCCCAACATCAAATGGGGCGTGCTCTACGGCGTCCTGCTCTGCAATGCGCGCGCGATGGGCGAGTTCGGCGCGGTCTCCGTCGTCTCCGGCCACATCCGCGGCGAGACCAACACGATGCCGCTGCTGGTCGAGATCCTCTACAACGAATACCAGTTCGTCGCCGCCTTCGCGATCGCCTCGCTGCTGGCGATGCTGGCGCTGATCACGCTGCTCGCAAAGACGGTTCTCGAACGTCACCTCGACGAAGGACACGACGCAAGTGACCATTGAAGTCAAAAATCTCGTCAAGAAGTTCGGCAGTTTTGCCGCCCTCGACGGCGTCGACCTCAAGGTCGACAATGGAGAGTTGCTGGCGCTGCTCGGTCCATCAGGCTCCGGCAAGACCACCTTGCTGCGGATCATCGCCGGCCTCGACTGGCCGGATTCTGGCGAGGTCTCCTTCAACGGCGAGGACGCGCTGGCGCAGGGCGCGCGCGAGCGGCATGTCGGTTTCGTGTTCCAGCATTACGCGCTGTTCCGCCACATGACCGTGTTCGAGAACGTCGCCTTCGGCCTGCGCGTGCAGCCGCGCGCGGTCCGCAAAGACGAGGCGGCGATCCGCGCGCGGGTCAAGGAGCTGCTCGACCTCGTGCAGCTCGACTGGCTCGCCGACCGCTATCCGAGCCAGCTCTCCGGCGGCCAGCGCCAGCGCATTGCGCTGGCCCGCGCGCTCGCGATCGAGCCGCGCATTCTCTTGCTCGACGAGCCCTTCGGCGCGCTCGATGCCAAGGTGCGCAAGGAGCTGCGCCGATGGCTGCGCTCGTTGCATCACGAGATCAACGTCACCTCGATCTTCGTCACTCACGACCAGGAGGAGGCGCTCGAAGTCGCCAACCGCGTCGTCGTCATGGACAAGGGCAGGATCGAGCAGATCGGCTCGCCCGACGATGTCTATGAAACCCCGGCGAGCGCTTTCGTCCACGGCTTCATTGGTGAATCCATCGAGCTCCCGGTTCAGGTCGAAGGCGGTGTGATCAGGCTCGGCGACCGGCCGCTTCGGCTCGCGGCGGAGGGCCTGGCGCCTGGCGCGTCAAAGCTATTCGTACGGCGACATGACATGCTGGTCGGCCCACCCGGCACCGGCGCGTTCGAGGGCGCGGTCCAGCACGTCCGCAATTTCGGTCCGGTGCAGCGGGCGGAGGTCGCGCTGTCGGGCGGCGAAACCATCGAGATCGACGCCCCCCGCGACAAGGAACTGCGCGCCGGCGACACCATCGGCCTCAATCCCCGCCGCTACCGGATCTTTGCGGGCTAGGCTCCGGTCATTCCGGGATGGTCCGTAGGGACCAGACCCGGAATCTCGAGATTCGGGGTTCGATGCTTCGGCATCGCCCCGGAATGACACCGAGCAGATTTTCATCAAAATTCACCTTTCAGCCACGGTTGGTATGCAACAACGGCCCCTCATTTGGGGGCTCTACATGCGCGCTGCGGCCGCAATTCTCATCACTTTGCTGCTTGCCGGCTGTGCCGGCAACGAGGCACCGGTCCAGCAGCCGTCCATGTATGCCGATATGGCGGCTCCAGGCTCCAAGCTCGACGCACAGGCGGCCGCGATCATGATCTCGCAATACCGCCAGAACAACGCCCTCGGCACCGTTGTCATCGATCCTGATTTGATGCGGCTCGCCGAATCCCAGTCCCAGGCCATGGCTGCGGCCAACAAGATGGATCACGACGTCCGCGCGCCGCTGGCCAAGCGCCTTACCACCGGCGGCTATCCCGCCACCGTTGCCGTCGAGAACGTCTCGGCCGGCTATCATACGCTGGCGGAAGCGTTTTCCGGCTGGCGTGACTCGCCACCCCACCGCGCCAACATGCTCAAGGGCGGTGTCACAAAATTGGGCATCGCGGCGAGCTATGCTCCCGGCACCAAATACAAGGTGTTCTGGACCATGATCTTGGCCTCGACAGAGCCCCGATAAGCCAGACTTGATCCCAGGATGCATTGACGCCGCGGCGGAGGGTCGCCACGGTGGCTCGCCTTTTGCTATTGTTCCCAAATGACCGATCATAGCCCGGAAGTCGCCAGCATCCCCGCGAATGCGCAACGCGTCCTGGTCCTCCAGGGCGGCGGCGCGCTCGGCTCGTACCAGGCCGGTGCCCATCAGGCGTTGTGCCATGCCGGCTTCGAGCCGGAATGGGTGGCCGGCATCTCGATCGGCGCGGTCAACGCCGCCATCATCGCCGGCAATGAGGGAGAGACCCGCGTCAAGCGGCTCAAGGAATTCTGGGAGATGGTCTCCGCGCCGGTGCCGTGGAAGCCGATCGGCAAGAGCGACCGCAGCCGCGAGCTGTTCAACTCGACCAGCGCTGCGCTGATCGCGACCTTCGGCGTGCCCGGCTTCTTCACGCCGCGCATCCCGCCTGCGCCGCTCTGGCCGCCGGGCAGCTCGCAAGCCGAGAGCTATTACGACACCGCGCCGCTGAAGAAGACGCTGGAGCGTCTGGTTGATTTCGACCGCATCAACGATTTGAAGACGCGCCTGTCGGTCGGCGCGGTCGGCGTCACCTCGGGCAACTTCAAATATTTCGACAATTACGAGTTCAAGAAGCTCGGCAAGAAGATCGGCCCCGAGCACATCATGGCCTCCGGCGCGCTGCCGCCTGGCTTTCCGTCCGTCGTCATCGACGGCGAACATTATTGGGATGGCGGTATCGCCTCCAACACACCGCTCGACTATGTGCTCGATGCCGAGGTCGATCGCGACATGCTGATCTTTCAGGTCGACCTGTTTTCCGCGCGCGGAGACTTGCCGAATTCACTGCTCGAGGCGACCGAGCGCGAGAAGGACATCCGCTTCTCCAGCCGCACGCGGATGAACACCGACAAGAACAAGCAGATCCACAACGCCCGCAGGGCGGTGCGCGACCTGATCGGCAAATTGCCGGATTATCTCAAGAACGATCCTTCCGTCGAATTCCTGGCGAAGGTGTCGCGCGAAAGCACCGTTACCGTCGTGCATCTGATCTACCGCAGCAAGAACTACGAATCCTCATCCAAGGATTACGACTTCTCGCACGTCGCCATGGTCGAGCATTGGGAGGCCGGCGTGCGCGACGTGCATCTGTCGATGCGCCACAAGGACTGGCTCGAGCGGCCGCAGTCCGGCGAGACCATGGTGACCTACGATCTCACGGGGGACGTCACCGCACCCCCGCCAAAAAGGAGCGAATGATTATGGGTAGTCTGTCAGGCAAGAACGCCGTCGTGACCGGATCCACCAGCGGCATCGGGCTCGCCTACGCACGTGCCTTCGCCGCCGCCGGCGCCAATGTCGTCATCAACGGCTTCGGCTCCCCGGAGGATATCGAGAAGGAGCGCGCCAAGATCGAGTCGGACTTCAAGGTGAAGGCGATCTATTCGCCCGCCGACATGACCAAGCCGGCCGAGATCGCCGGCATGATCGCGCTCGGCGAGAAGACTTTTGGCTCGGTCGACATCCTCGTCAACAATGCCGGCATCCAGTTCGTCTCGCCGATTGAGGAGTTTCCGCTCGAGAAGTGGGACCAGATCATCGCCATCAACCTGTCCTCGGCCTTTCATGCCATCCGCGCAGCGGTACCAGGCATGAAGAAAAAGGGCTGGGGCCGCATCATCAACACGGCATCGGCGCATTCGCTGGTCGCCTCGCCCTTCAAATCGGCCTACGTCTCGGCCAAGCACGGCATCGCAGGCCTGACCAAGACCGTGGCCCTGGAGGTCGCGACCCACAAGATCACCTGCAACTGCATCAGCCCCGGCTACGTCTGGACGCCGCTGGTGGAGCGGCAGATCCCCGACACGATGAAGGCGCGCAATCTGACGCGCGAGCAGGTCATCAACGACGTTCTGCTCGACGCGCAGCCGACCAAGGAGTTCGTGACGTCCGAGCAGGTCGCGGCATTGGCGCTGTTCCTGTGCGGCGATGATGCCGCCCAGATCACCGGCACCAATCTCTCGATCGACGGCGGCTGGACGGCGGAGTAGGGATTCCGGAACGAGGAGTCGTAGGGTGGGCAAAGGCGCGTCAGCGCCGTGCCCACCATTTCTCTCCAAATCAAGAAAGGCGTGGGCACGCTTCGCTTTGCCCACCCTACGAAACCGAGAACGAGGCGTCCGCTCCCGCTCAATGCGTCCAGGCCAGCGCCGTCACGAACGCCGACGACAGGTTCAACTCCGCAAACATGATCTTGCCTGCGACCACGAACAGCACGCTGGCAAGCGTCAGCCGCAGCACCGTCTCCGGCACCCGCGTCGCGCTGTAGCTGCCGATGATGATGCCGGGCAGCGAGCCCATCAGCAGCACGCCCATCAGGGCCCAATCCACGTCGCCAAGCGCCCAGTGCCCGATGCCGGCGACCAGCGTCAGCGGCACCGCATGGGCGATGTCGGAGCCGACGATGGTTGCCATGGGCAGACGAGGGTAGAGCAGCAGCAGCACGGTCACGCCGACCGCACCGGCGCCCACCGACGAAATCGACACCAGCACGCCGAGCACGATGCCGGTGAGGACGGTGGCAATCGCGGTGGTGCGCTCGTCGACCTGTTCGAGTCGGCCGCGATAACGCCCCATGATGGATTTGCGGAAGATCAGCGAGGTCGCGGTCAGCAGCAGCGCGAAGCACAGCACCAGATTGACCAGGCTGCGCTCGGAATCGCTTCTGAGGTCGAGCTTCCACAGCACCAGCAGCGTCACTGCGCTCGCGGGAATGCTGCCGCAGGCGAGTCGCAGCACCGCGGGCCAGTGCACGCTGCGCGACCAGCCATGCACCACGCTGCCGCCGGTCTTGGTGGCGGCGGCATAGAGCAGATCGGTGCCGACCGCGGTGGAGGGATGAACACCGAACAGCAGGATCAGCAGCGGCGTCATCAAGGAACCGCCGCCCACGCCGGTCATCCCGACGAGTAGGCCGACGCCGAAACCGGAGGCGACGTAGAGTGGATCGATCATGTCTGGAGAATCTTAGGTTGATCTCGTCGGTTGGGCAATACGACGTAGAATAAACTTTCCCTGGAGCCAACCGCTTGGGCGGAATAAGAAAAATTGTGCTGCGCGTCGGAAATGGAGAGGCGTTTCCGGTTGTTCCCAGGCGCGCTGCGAAACAGTCGTTCCCCCGCGGGAGTGAGCAAGGGCGGCGCCGTAGTACCTATTTACCGAACGCCAGTACGTGCAGCCCCAGCCGCTGCCGCACGATCCAGAACAGCAGCACCGTCTCGAAGGTGAGCGAGATCGAGGTCGCGGCCGCGGCGCCGTGGCCGCCGTAACGCGGCACCAATGCGATGCAGAGCATGAGGTTCATCACGAAGGCCAATGCATAAGCGAGCGCGCAGATCTTCTGCTGGCCGAGCATGTTGAGCAGCCGCTCGACCGGTCCGATCGCGGAGCGCACCACGAGCCCGATCGCGGCGACGAACATGATATCGTAGCCGACCACGAATTGCGGCCCGAACAACCAGAGCAGCGGCTTGCCGAGCGCGAGCAGCACGATGGTCGCCGCCAGCGACGGCCAGAACGTCCAGTTGATCGCATGTGTCACATAGGCCGACAGGCGTGCCTTGTCGCCGCTTGCGTTGTATTCGGCGAAGCGGTGCGCCGTCGTTGCCGACATCGCGTAGTGGATGAACGAGACCAGCGCCAGCGTCTTTACCACCGCGAAGTAGACGCCGACCTCGTCGGAGGGGCGGAATTGCTGCAGCACCAGCACGTCGGTGTAGGACAGCAGCAGGTAGAAGCTTTCGACCAGCAGGATCGGTAGCGAGACGGCGAGCCAGCCGCCGATGTCATAGGTCTTTGGGCCGGGCGCGATATGGCCGGAGAGCTTGCGGTTCAGCACCACCATCTGCCCGGTCATCGCGATCCACACTGCGCCGGCGCTCGCAACCATCGCGGCGACGGCGCCGAGATGATAGCCGAGCAGGAAGGCGATAGCCGTGATTCCGATGATCAGCCCCTGGCGGATGATGAATTGCGGCATCAGGCCGAGCTGCATCCAGTCATGCGAGCGCGCGATGCCGTCTTGGGTGTTGGCGACGACGAAGGCGGGCAGCGTCATGCAGCCGATATAGAGTGGCAGCTCCTCGGCCGGGTCGATCCAGGGCGACAGCAGCCTGACGATGCCGGCGAGGGCGAGCGAGACCAGCGTGGACACCGCAAAGGTCAGCCAGCGGCTGCCGGAGAGAAAGCCGCGCAGCAACGCCTGCTCGCCGCTGGCGCGATACTCTGGAATGATCTTCTGCGCCGAGGCCGAGATGCCGAAATCCATCATGCTGCCGAGCAGCAGCACCCAGGTCCAGACATAGACGTAGATGCCGTAGTCGGACGTGCCCATCCAACGTGCAAGCAGCACCTGCGAGACATAGGCAAGGCCTGCGCTGATGACGCGGATGATGAAGATGGTGCCGGCCAGCCGCCGCGTCAGCGATGCCTCGCTCGGGCCGCCCGTCAGCCTGGCCCGCAGCCGCGCGATCAGCCCGGCCGGTCCGGTCGTTGCAGGTTCTGCATCCATCACGGCCACGAAAAGTCCCCAGTCTTCCGCATGCCGCAGGCTTGCTGCGGTGGTCCTGGGGCTTAGCAACCATTCGTTAAGATTCGGTTGGGTGGCGTTCCATACTCGGTGTCGTCCCGGACGAGCTACCCGGGTACTCACTCCAAATTCGTATTGAACTCGTACGCCTTGTCCGGCCCGACCAGCGTGAATTTCAGCGCTGCCCCGTCCGGCTTGGCGCCCGGCGGCAATCCGTCGAGCTCGAACGAAAAGCGCTTCACGCCAGCCGGGCTGTCTTTGACCGGAGCTGGAATCGGCAGCGCCCAGTCGGGCGTCGGACCTTCCACGAACAGATTAACGTTGCGCCCATCCGGCGTGACCACGTCGACCGTCACCTTGGTGGCGCCGTCGCGCTTGACGTCGCGGATGGTGAGCGGGTTGGGATCGCCGATATTGGCGGGCTTGGGCACGGTATCGAGTGCCGCACGCAGATTGGCATCCTCGGTCGAGGCCACGCTGTTGAAGCCGAGCTCGGCGCTGGCCTCGACCGGAATGCAGAGTTTTTCGCACACCGCGTAATTGATCTCTGCGCGCAGGGTCACGGGCTTGTCGGCCGCTTTGGCGACGATGCGCAGGGGTAGCACGATCTGGTTGTGATAGCCGATCGAATGGCCGCCGGCGCCGTCGTCGAATTTCAGCGGCGCAGGCCACATCACCGTCACCGCCTCGACATTGTCCGACTTGGAAAAGTCGAACCGCGGCGGGACGCCGGAATCGCCGGGGGAGCGCCAATAGGTCTTCCACCCCTGCTGGAGCTGGATGGCGATACCGCCGAGCAGGACGGCGCCGCTGCGCGATCCCGCCAATAGCCGCACCGCGGAATGTCCGTCGCGCTGCCACGGCGAAGCGTCATCGGCACGGGCTACGATGGCCAGCGACGACGCAAACAGGGTTGTTGCGACGCCAATCGCCGCACGCAGGGGAACTCTTGTGAGCATGGCACGTCTTTACAGGGTCGTCCTGAGGCAAACCATTGAATTGCTTGTGATGGATGCACTTGAATCAAGTCTCTGCAAGCCTTGATTTGACAGCGGCCCGGCCCGACATCAGGATAGGAATTGAAACCGGAGTGCTTAACCGATGGCTCCCACAGGCAAGAGGACGGGCGAAAGCACCCGCAGCGCGGGACCCGTGCTCCCTAATTCGGCCGGTTATCTCGACGGCCGGCTCTTGATCGCGATGCCGGTGATGGGCGATTCCCGCTTCGAACGCTCGGTGATCTATCTCTGCGCCCATTCTGCGGAGGGAGCGATGGGCATCATCGTGAACCACCCGGCTGGCAGCATCGACTTTCCCGAACTCTTGCAGCAGCTCGGCATCATCAAGAAGGGCGAGCACATCAAGCTGCCGGAGAATGCCGAAAGCATGAAGGTGCTGCGCGGCGGTCCGGTCGATACCGGGCGTGGCTTCGTGCTGCATTCCAGCGACTTCTACATCGAGAACGCGACGCTGCGGATCGACGACGGCGTCTGCCTCACCGCGACCGTCGACATCCTGCGCGCGATCGCCAACGGCTCCGGTCCCAAGCACGCCATCCTCGCGCTCGGCTATGCCGGCTGGGCGCCGGGCCAGCTCGAGACCGAGATCCAGAGCAACGGCTGGCTGCATTGCGATGCGGATGCGGACCTGATCTTCGGTGACGACGTCGATGACAAATACGGACGCGCCCTGCGCAAGATCGGCATCGACCCCGGCATGCTCTCGAACGAGGCGGGGCACGCGTAGGTGCTTTAGTCGCTACCGCGACATGCTCCGCGGTGGTGCGTCATCCTCCGCTGTCGTCCCGGACAAGCGCGCCTCAAGCGCGCGCAGATCCGGGACCCATACTCCCAGGATGAAGTTTAAGGCAGACCGGTCACTCCAAGTCTTCGCCAAACCACGTCCTGTGGTCATGGGTCCCGGATCTTCGCTTCGCTCGTCCGGGACGATAGCGGAGGTTGCCGCGCTACTCCGCCGCCTGCTGCTGCACCGTCGGCTCCGTCCCCGCCACCGTCGCGCGGCGCATGTCGCGAGGCTGCGACTGGTCATAGCGGCGGACGCGGTGCATGGTCTGGCGATTGTCCCACATCACGAGGTCATGCAGCTTCCATTTGTGGACGTAGACGAACTCTCCTTGCGTTGCGTGCTCGTTGAGATCGCGCAGCAACAGCCGGCCCTCGGGCACGCTCATGCCGACGACCTTGCCGGCATGGGATGACAGATACAGCGACTTGCGGCGATGCACGGGATGCGTCCGCACCAGCCTTTGCAGCACCGGCTTGAACATCTCCTTCTCATCCTCGGTGTATTCGGTGAAGCCGAGCGATCCCCGCGAATACATCAGCGAGTGCTCGCAGATGAGATCGTCGATCTCCGCCTTGGTGTCGTCGTCGAGCGCGTCATAGGCGGCGCGCATGTCGGCGAATTCGGTGTTGCCGCCCTTGGGGTTCACCACGCGCGCCGACAGCAGCGAGAATTTTGCAGGGATGGGCCGGAACGAGCTGTCGGAGTGCCACAGGCAATTGCCGAGGTTGAACAGATTGGCGCGACTGTCCTTCGGCAGCGGCTTGCCGTCCTTGCCGAGGTTGGAGACGTCGTTCAGGCCCGAGTTGAGGCGGTATTCGCTGGCCTTGGTAATGTTGCCGCCGCGCGCATCCTCACGCTGACCGAAGTTCAGCGCAAAGGCCATCTGCTGCTCATCGGTGATGTCCTGGTCGTGGAAAACCAGCACCGCGTATTTGTCCATGGCGGCCTCGACCTCGCGCGCCTCGACCTCGGTGAGGGGCTTTCGCAAATCGAGGCCGGAAACCTCGCCGGCAAAGTGCTTCTGAAGCTGCCGGATGGCGATCGTCATGGCGTTTTCTCCCGCATGTGCGAGCGGTTGGCCCCGCTCTGTCGGCGAAAAAGCTACTCCCGCACTCGCCGTTGTCAACGCTCGACGCGCATGGCTGCCTGTAGCCCGGATGGAGCGTAGCGTAATCCGAGGCCGTCGTTGCGTGTGGCACGATTCCCGGATTGCGCTTCCCTCCATCCGGGCTACGGCGCCTTATCAGCTCTTACGCATTCCGCGCCATCAACCCGCCGTCGACCGGGATCACCGCGCCGGTGAGGAAGGACGCCGCCGGCAAGCACAGGCTCAGCGTCATATGCGCGACCTCCTCGGGATCGCCGTAGCGGCCGAGTGCGGTGCGGCGCTTGGCATAGATCGTCTTGTGTTCCTCGGAGATGCGGTCGGTGATCCCAGTGCGGATCGGACCCGGGCAGATGCAGTTGACGGTGATGCCCTCGCGGCCGAGCTCGACGGCGAGCGAGCGGGTGAGGCTCGCCACGCCGCCCTTCGCTGCCGAATAGGGGCTGTGTAATGCGGTGGCGCCGAGTGCCTCGGTCGAGGCGATGTTGACGATGCGCGGGCTCTTCGATTTGCGCAGGTAAGGCAGTGCCGCGCGGATGATGCGCGGATGCGCAGTCAGCATCACGGCGATGCCCTTTGCCCACGCGTCCTCATAGGACTCGTCGTCGATCGCGACGCGCACGGAGATGCCGGCATTGTTGACGACGATATCGAGCCCGCCGAAATGTGCCGCAACATCATTCACCACGCGCTTGATCTCGGTGCCATCGGCGACGTCGAGCTTCCAGGCTTTTGCCGAACCGCCGCTCGCCGCGATCTCCTTCGCGACAGCGAGCGCGCCTTGCTCATCATAGTCGGTGACGGCAACGTTCGCGCCCTCCGCAGCGAACAATTGCGCGGTGGCGCGTCCCATGCCGCTGGCCGCGCCGGTGACGAGAACGGTCAGGCCCTTTACGGACCGGCTGAGCCGTTTGAACTCGGACATGCTGTTTCCTCGCGCCCTGCTTGTTCTTGTTATGATTGACAAGGCTGGCATCGATCCGCAGACAGGTCAAACAAGCAAGACAAAAGGGGAGGCCGCGATGGCGAACGAGCTCGATTTCTCAGGCAGGCAGGTGCTGGTGGTCGGCGGTTCCAGCGGGATCGGCAACGGCATCGCGCAAGCGTTTCGCGCGAGGGGCGCGCATGTCGCGGTTTGCGGCACGCGTGCGCAGCCAAAGGATTATTCGATAGAGGAAGGTTCTGATCTCACGGGCCTGTCTTATGCGCAGCTCGACGTCAGCAACCCCAGTGCGATCGAGGCGTTCAAGCCCTCCTTCGAGCGGCTCGACGTGCTCGTGCTCGCGCAAGGCGCGGTGCTCTATCGCCGCGGCGAGTTCGAGATGAGTGGCTTCCGCAAGGTGGTCGAGGTCAATTTGATGAGCCTGATGGCCTGTGCGACGCGATTTCATTCCATGCTGCGGGATGCGAAGGGTTCGCTGATCATGGTGTCCTCGACCGCGGCCTATCATTCCACCATGGGCAATCCCGCCTATAACGCGTCGAAGACCGGTGCGGTCGGATTGACGCGGACACTGGGCGAAGCCTGGGCGGAGGACGGCATCCGCGTCAACGGCATCGCGCCAGGACTCGTCGACACCAAGATGACCAAGGTAACGACCGACAATCCCAAGCGGCTCGAAGGTGCATTGTCACGCATTCCGCTGCGGCGGCTGGGCACACCGGCCGACATGGCGGGCGCGGCTCTGTTCCTGGCTTCGCCGCTGTCGTCCTACATCGTCGGACAGACGCTGGTCGTTGATGGCGGGCTCATCCTTTAGCTGGCCCGTAGCCCGGATGGAGCGCAACGTAATCCGGGGTCCTCCCATTACGGAAAGACCCTCCCGGATTACGCTGCGCTCCATCCGGGCTACACACCTTCGTAGGGGTTACACTTTCGCAAACACTTGGAACTGCGCCGCGCCTGATCGGTTACTTCGGCTGACCACCGAGGAGGATCATCATGGACACGGATCGGATTGTTGGATCGGCCAAGGAATATGCCGGACGCGCGGAAGGCGCGATCGGAGACATGGCAGGCGATGCGAAGACGCAGGCGTCGGGCAAGGCGCGGGAAGCCGCGGGCACGGTGCAGAATCTCTACGGCCAGGCCAAGGATGCCGTGCGCGAGGCCGGCGAGACTGCGGCCGACTACGCCAAGGACGCCTACGACAACAGCGGCGAGACCCTTCGCGATGGCACGCAAGCATTGTCGAAGAAGGTGCAGGACAATCCGCTCGGCGCGCTGCTGGTCGCCGGCGGCATCGGTTTCGCGCTCGCGCTTCTGATGTCGCGCCCCGCGCGTCGTCCCCCGCCGTCGCGCTGGCGCTATTAGGACTTGTGACCAAGTCCCGTAACTAACGCCCGAACTCTCGTGCCCCGGACGCAATGCGGCCTAGGCGATGCGTAGCATCGTCGGCAACGCCGCATTGCTGAGCCGGGGCCTATTCTTTTGTGAATGCCGCACGAATTGGGTCCCGGCTCTGCGCCGCATCACCAAGAGGCGCTGCGTCGCGTCCGGGACACGAGGCCTTACCTTACCGGAACATCTCGGCCGAGCGGCCAACGTTACCCGGCGGACGCGGGACCCCGGGATTCGGATTGCGCGGACCGGGCGCCGGCGCCAGTTGACGCGGCGGCGGTGGCTGCGGAGAGCCGAAGCCGAAGAAATCGCGGAATGAGGGCGTAGCCTGTGCCGGTTGCTGCGGCAGGACCGGCGGCTTCTTCGGCGCAAGTTTCGGCGGGGCAATCGCGGCGGCGGCTCCCGGCGCGGTGGGATTGGCGACGCCGCCCTCAGGCGTCGTCGCGGCCATCGGGGTATCGCCCTTGGCCTGCTCGCGGCCGACTTCGCGGCGCGGCCAGGCATAATCGTCGGCGCGGCCGGCTGGAGCCGCCAGCGGCTCGCCCTTCACCATTGTCTTCGCAGCCAGCGCGTCGACGGCGGCGGGACGCGAGCCCGGGCCGCCCAGCAATTGATCGGTCGAGATCGAGGCTGCAACCAGCGGCACGATCGGCCCCGCCAGCGGCCGCGGTGCGGGCTTGCCGGGCTCGGCGCTGGTGTCGGGCGTCGCCGGCTCGCTCGGCAGCGCGATCGGGCCGGAGCGTCCTGCCAGCAGGCGCGTGATCTCGCGCTCGACATAGTGCGCGAGCTTACGCGCGCCGGGCTTTGTGAAGAAGACACCGTCAGAGCTGCGGAGTTGACGGATCTGGCCTTCGAAGTCAGGACCCTTCTGGAGGAAGCGGCCGGCCTCGTCGACAAACCCGTCCCAGACGTCGACATAGGTAATGCCGGCGTTGGCCGCGCCTTCGCGATAGAGCGAATCCAGGAACAGCATGTCCGCCGTGCCCTTCTGCCCGCGGATGGCGGGAAGGCCGACCCACAGCACCGGCACGCCCTTGGTCTTGAGGACGTTGGCGAGCTCCTCGATCTTCTTGCCATAGAGCTCGACCCAGCGGTCGTCGCGGAATTCGTAGAGGCCGTTCGGATTACGGGCCGTCTTTTCGGGCGCGGCCGCCGGCGCGTCGGCATTGTCGGCGTCGTCCTGCGGCAGATCGGCATCGGCAGGCTTGTCGTCGGGCTTGGCGGCGGTGTCGTTGCCGGGCTTGGCGTCCCCCGGCTTCGCTGGCTGTTTGGCGCGCGCGCCCTTGTCGTTCTTCTTGTCCTTATCTGCGGCGGCCTTGTCCGTCTTGTCGGCGACGGGCTCGCGGATCGCGCTGCGGTCGTTGAGGCCCAGCATGACGACGATCACGTCTGGCTTCTCGGTCTCGAGGATGCCCTTTGCGGCAGTCGTCCAATCCGCGGGCTCGCCGCGCGGCTGGTACTTGATCAGGCCGGACGTGGTCTTGTGCTTGCGGATCACGCCCATGTCGGGCTGCTCGGTGTAGGCGTCTTCGAGGCCATAGGCGAGCCAGTCGGCCATGGCGTCGCCGATCACCAGCACGTTCTTCTCAGGAATGGTGTCGCGCTTGGCTGGCGCCGGCGCGCGCGAAAAATCCTGGCGTGGCGCCTGCGGCTGTTGCTGCTGGAACGGCGCGAAGAAGTCGCCGCCGAACCAGCCGCCGCCTCCGCCACCGCCCCGTTGTGGTGGCGGAGCCGAACGCTGCGGCGGGCCGCCAAAGCCGGGGAAGTTGAAGAACTGCGCCGAGGCAGGCCCAGCGACCGAGACCAGAATCGCAAGCGCCGTCCCCAGCGCGATCAACGGGCCGGTCTCGGTCAGCGCCTTGAACAGGGACTTCGGCTTCGACATGCGATCTCGGGCCAGCGCAATTGGGATCGGAGGTAGCTCATATAATAACGGAATCAGGCGCCAAACGGGCAAATTCCGTTGCAGATTCTTGTGCCCATACACCGGGGAACAGCCGCCTCCGTCAAGCTGCCTGCCAAAATCCCTGTTCAGGGTTACTTTCGGCGCGATATTACCGCCCGCGCAGTCGTTCCAGTGCGTCCGAGGAGGCAAAGCCGTCCGCGGGCACCCCGATCGAGGCCTGGAAATTGCGCAGGGCTTCCCGGGTCTGGCCGCCGAACTGGCCGTCCGGGGTGCCCTTGTAGAAGCCGCGCTGGGCCAGCAGCTGCTGCAGTTCCAGCCGCTCGGTGCGCGACAGCTCGCGCTCCTGCCGCGGCCAGGGCTGCACGAAGGGCTGGCCTCCGCGCAGGCGGTCGGCGAAATGGCCGATCGCCAGCGCATAAGCCTCAGCCGGGTTGTACTTCATGATGACCCGGTAATTCTGCAGCATCAGGAAGCCGGGCCCCTGCGCGCCGGCGGGGGCCAGCAGATAGGCCTTCTCGGCCGGATGCGGGAACGGCTGGCCCGTCGCCCGCTTCAGCCCGAGCTTCTCCCATTGCGCGATCGTCATCGCCTTGGCGCGGTCGGCCAGCATGTAGTTGAAGCCCTGCGCCACGACGACCTCGAAGCCCCAGGTCTGGCCGGCCTGCCAGCCGTCTTTCTTGAGGTTGTTGGCGGTCGATGCAATCAGGTCGGTCGGATTGTCGACGACGTCGCGCCTGCCGTCGCCATCGCCGTCGACGGCAAAGCGCTTGAAGGCGGTCGGCATGAACTGGGTCGGGCCGAACGCGCCGGCCCAGGAGCCGCGCATCTGCTCCGGCCTGAGGTCGCCGCGGTTGAGGATCTCCAGCGCGGAGAGGAACTCGTCCTTGAAATAGGCTTGGCGGCGGCCGATGCAGGCGAGCGTCGCGGTCGATTGCAGTACGCTGCGATCGCCCATCTGCGTCGAGTAATTGGACTCGATGCCCCAGATCGAGGCGATGATGTAGCGGTCGACGCCCGTGGCCTTTTCGGTGGCGTCGAACTGCGCCTTGTATTTGGCCAGGATCTCGCGGCCCTTGGCGAGGCGGTTGTCGTTCACGAGAATGTCGAGATAGTCCCAGATCGATTTTGTGAACTCCGGCTGCGAGTCCATCAGGTCCATGATGCGCAGATCGGGTGAGAGCCCGGCCGTGAAGCGCTGGAAGTTTTCCTGGGTGATGTTGCGCCGTGCGGCATCGGGCCACATCGCGGCAACGCAATTGCTGAAATTGCCGGCGGCCTCGCGGATCGCCGCGGCCGTCATCAGCGGATGGCCGGAAGCCCCGTCCTCACCGCTCCAGGGGAGAGCGCCGCCGGGACCGGGCGCAGGTTGCGAGGGCGCAGCGTTGGGGCCCGAGAAGATGCCGCCGAACAGATTGGACAGGCCGTTCTGCGTCTGGGCGTGCGCGCTGACGGGCAGCAGCAGAGCGGCCGCGATCATCGCCGCGCCGGTCACGGATCCCGCCCGTCTTGCCTGCCCTGCCACCAATTGCATCATGTCCCACCCATCGGCCTTCCAAAAATCTGCCATCAGGAGGCCCGGTTACGGTTGCCAATAGCTTAACAAAGGTGAAATTTTGGTGGCGGCCTTTTTCTTAACTCTGCGCGGGTGAGGCCCCACATCCGCCTTTGTTGGCGGCTGCAAACAGGCTAGCAAGATGCCATTGCTCCGTTCCGCCGTTCCCATGTGCCCCCAGGTATTCGAACAATCACATGAAAATTCGCAAAGCCGTATTCCCCGTCGCCGGCCTCGGCACCCGTGTCCTGCCCGCCACCAAGGCGATGCCGAAGGAAATGCTGACCATCGTCGACAAGCCGCTGATCCAGTACGTCTATGACGAGGCGAGGGAGGCCGGCATCGAGCACTTCATCTTCGTCACCGGCCGCAACAAGAACGTCATCGAAGATCATTTCGACCGGATGTACGAACTCGACGCCACGCTGGCCGCGCGCGGCAAGAAGGCCGAGCAGGACATCCTGTCGCAGAACCAGCCTGAAGCCGGTGCTGTCAGCTTCACCCGCCAGCAGGCGCCGCTCGGCCTCGGTCACGCGGTCTGGTGCGCGCGCGACATCGTCGGCAACGAGCCGTTCGCTGTCGTGCTGCCCGACGAGCTCGTGCTCAACTCGCCCGGCTGCCTCAAGCAGATGATCGAGACGGCGTCGACGCTCGGCGAGAAATCCAACCTGGTCGCGGTCGAGGCGGTGCCCGACCATCTCACCCATCAATATGGCATCTGCGGCGTCGGCAAGCGCAGCGGCAAGATGTTCGAGGTCGACGGCATGGTCGAGAAACCGGCCAAGGGCACTGCGCCCTCCAATCTCTCGATCACCGGCCGCTACATCCTCCAGCCTGAGATCTTCAAGATCCTCGAGACACAGGAGCGCGGCGCCGGCGGCGAGATCCAGCTCACCGACGCCATGATCGGCCTTGCCAAGTCGCAGAAATTCTACGGCGTCGAGTTCGAGGGCGAGCGCCATGATTGCGGCTCCAAGCCCGGCTTCCTCCGCGCCAACATCGCCTACGGCCTGAAGCGCCCGGAGCTGCGGGATGGGCTGATCGCGGAGATGAAGAAGTATTTGGGGCAGTAGTCGCCACACTCGCGGTGTCGTCCCTGCCTAGTGTGCAATTGCGCACGGGCGCAGGGACCCATACCGCGGAATCTATCTAAGGCGTTCGGTAGCAGTACCGAGCGACTAGTCTTCGCCAAACCACTTCCTGTGGTTATGGGTGCCTGCGTTCGCAGGGACGACACCAATGGTGTGGTGGATTGCTTCGCTCACAATGACGAGGAGCGAACCTCTCACGCCACCAGCGACAGCTTCGGCAGGCTCGCAACCACCGACTGATTACGTCCGCCCGCCTTCGCCGCATAGAGCGCCTTGTCGGCGGCGGCGACCAGGATCGCCCAGTCCATGCCAGCGGTGGGAACGAGGCTGGCGACGCCGCAGGAGACCGTCAACATCACCTCGTCGTCAGACCAGCCCTGCACCTTGAGGCGGATCGTCTCGGCGACCTTGAAGGCGTCGGTCGCAGACGTGTTGGGGAGCAGCACCGCGAATTCCTCGCCGCCATAGCGCGCGGCGCAGTCACCGGCCCGGCTCACCGAATCGGAAATGCAGATGGCGATGCCGACCAGCACCTGGTCGCCGGCCTGATGGCCGAACGTGTCGTTGTAGGCCTTGAAGTGATCGGCATCGATCATCAACAGCGCGACCGGCGCCTTCTGCCGCATGGCGCGCCGCCATTCGACGTCGATGACGGAATCGAACTTGCGGCGGTTCTTCAGGCCGGTGAGCGCGTCCGTCGTCGCCATCTCCTCGAGCTTGCGCTCGGCCTCGGCGCGGCGGCCGATCTCGCGCGCGAGCACCAGCGTCGATCCCAGCACGAACAGCGCAAGCGCCAGCACCACAGCGCCGATGCGATACGCCTCCTTCTGCCAGAGCGCGAAAACCGCGGTCAGCGGCTTGCCCGCCACCACGAACAGCGGACCGTTATCGGCGCTGCGGACATAGAGCCGCGGCGTCGGATCGACCGGGCCCTTTCCCGAATAGGAGGTGCCGACCGGGAGATTGTCGGGCTTCCAGGCCCGCCGGTCGTTCAGGTTGGTGCCGATGATGTCGAGATCGAACGGCCGCCGCATCATGATGGTGCGGTCACGCTTGAGCACGGTGATGGTGTCTTCAGGATCGAGGTTCAGCCGCTCGAACAATTCGTGGAAATAGCTGAAGCGGATCGAGCCGGCGACGACGCCGAGGAAGCCGCCGTCGGTATCGCTGATGCGACGGCTCAGCACGATCGCGTAGGCGCCGCGGAACAGCATCGGGCGGCTGATGAACAGCCCGACGTCGGGATTGTCGCGGTGAACCTTGAAATACTCCTCCTCGCTCCGGTTCTCGGGGAGGGGATCGAGCGTGGAGGCGTCGATGGCCAGCCTGCCCTCGGGGTCGAAAACCTGGATGGCGCCGAAATGCCTCGCCGTCGTCGCATGATCGAACAGGATCAGGTGACGGATCGGCTTCGACACGGTCGCGAGTTCGGGCAGCAACATGTTGCTGGCGACCGCCTTCAGCGCCAGATCGTAGATCTCGACGTTGCGGCTGACGTCGGACTGGATGGTGGTCGCGAGGTTCTCCAGCGTCTGACGGGCGAGCGCCTCCTCGCCCCGGCGCATGTCGAGCATGACGTTGACGCAAATGGCGGAAAAGCCGATCACCGTCACCACGGACGAGATGATCAGCAGCTTCGCCGAAATCCGCCACGGCCGGCGGGCCATGACTTCGCGCCATCCAGACAGCATCGCTTGCTCCCGATCCCCTAGTGGATGCGCCCGAAATCTTGAGTAGTGTTTAAGGTGGAACAGCGCTGCCGTAGTGAGTTAAGAATCGGTTTACGCCGCTCACGGTTTTGGGCAGATCTCCTGCGAGCAGACCGGTTTCGGACGAGAGGACTGATGTGAACGACTACGACGCGTTGCGCGACTATTTGCTGCGGCAGAAGCAGGCCGAATTCGTCCTGAGCTTCGAACAGATCGAAGAGATCATCGGTGCGGCCCTGCCGCGCGCGGCCAATCGGGCCTCATGGTGGGACAGCCTGCGCAGCCCCGACATCCAGATGCCGCAACGCGAAGCCTGCCTTGCTGCCGGGTTCAAGGCAGTGCGGATGCCGGACGGCCAGAGCGTGCGGTTCACGAAGATGAAGAAGGACGGGCGGCGGTAGCGGCGGAGCACCCGGTCAGGTGGGTGAAGGTCTCTCCATATCCAACAGTATCGTAGGGTGGGCAAAGCGAAGCGTGCCCAGGACTTCTGTCGCAGTGCTGGATGGATGGTGGGCACGGCGCAAGTGCGCCTTTGCCCACCCTGATACCGGATTAGGGGAGGGACGAGCGCCTAGCTCGCCGCTTCGAGCCGCACTTCGGTCAGCAGGCGCATCGCCGCGTCCGCGTCCATCGGCTCGCCGAAGGCAAAGCCTTGCGCGTATTCGCAGCCCATCTGGTAGAGCTCGACCGCGTCGGAATCGGTCTCGGCGCCTTCGGCGACCACATCCATGCCGAGATCATGCGCGAGCGCGATGATCGACTTCAGGATCACCGGCCGCGTGCCGCGATTGGTGGTGCGCACGAAGGACTGGTCGATCTTGATGGTGTCGAACGGGAAGCGCTGGAGATAGGCCAGCGAGGAATGGCCGGTGCCGAAATCGTCGAGCGAGAGCCCGGTGCCCAGCTCGCGGATCCGCGTCAGCATCTGCGCTGCGTGCTCCGGATTCTCCATCACCAGCGATTCCGTCAATTCCAGCTTGAGCGTGCCGCGCGCCACCGATGAGCGCGACAGCACGGTGCGGATGTCGTGGATCAGATCGTGGCGCAGCAATTGCCGCGACGAGACGTTGACGGAGGCGAAGATCGGCTCGCGTGAGCGCATCGCGCGCTGCCAGATCGAGAGCTGCTTGGCGGTCTGGTCGAGCACGAACATGCCGAGGTCGACGATCAGGCCGGTCTCTTCGGCGATGGTGATGAATTCCGAGGGCGCCATGCGGCCGAGCTTCGGGTGATCCCAGCGCACCAGCGCTTCGAAGCCCGCGACCGAACGATCCTCCAGCCGCACGATCGGCTGATACAGGATCGTGAGCTCCTGCCGCTCGATGGCGCGGCGCAGCTCGCTCTCCAGCGTCAGGCGGTCGGTCTTCCGCGCGCGCATGGCGGGCTTGTAGACGTCGATGCGGTCGCCGCCGATGCGCTTGGAGTGATACATCGCAAGCTCGGCGTCCTTGATGATCTCGTCCGTGAGCTGAACTTGCGGATCAGAAAGGGCGAGACCGATCGAGGCCGTGAGAAAAATCTCGCGATCGTTGAAGGCGATCGGCGCCCGGATGGTCTTGCGGATGGTCTCGGCGAAGGCGGTGATCCGGGCCGGGTCCTGCTCCGAGAGCAGGATCAGGCCGAACTGGTCGCCGGCGAGCCGCGCCAGCGTGTCCTGCGGCTTCAGGATGCGGGTGAGGCGGCGGGCCAGCGTCAACAGGATGGAATCGCCGACCGCGATGCCGACGGAATCGTTGACCTGCTTGAAGCGGTCGAGGTCGATCACCATCAGCGTCGGTCGCAGCGTCGGCATGGTCTTGGCGAAATGCGCCACCGCACCCAGCCGGTCCATGAACAGTTTGCGGTTGGGCAGGCCGGTGAGGTTGTCATGCACGGAATCGTGCAGCAGGCGTTCCTCGGCGTTGCGCAGCTCGGTGACGTCGGTGAGCGTGCCGACCACGCGCGAGACCTCGCCGTCGGAGCCGACCACCGGGCGCGCCTTCAGCGCGAACCACATGAAATGGCCGTCCGGCGTGCGCAGGCGGAAATCCTGCACCAGACGGCCGCGGCGCTGGTCGAGCACGCTGTCGAGCGCGGCGCGGAAACGGTCCTGATCGAGTGGATGCAGCACTTCGAGCCAGGAGGCCGCGGGCCCTTCGAGCGTGCCGCGCTTGAGGCCAAGCAGGGCTTCGGTCTCGGGGCTGGTGAAGACCTTGTCGGCGGAGACGTCCCAGTCCCAGATCAGATCGCCGGAGCCGGCCAGCGCCAGTGCGCGCCGCTCGATGTCAGAGACGACGCCGGTGGTGGCGCCGCCGCCGGCAAAGGCGTGCTGCATCACCGTGAACCCGATCAGCATCACGATCAGCACGAGGCCGCCGAGCAGGGCAGGGCCGACGATGTCGTTGGTGACGGAACCTGCGACCGTCATGCCGGCCGCGACCACCCAGACCACCAGCAGGAACCAGGTCGGGATCAAGAGCACTGCGCGGTCGAAGCCGTGGGTGGAGAGATAGACAATCAGCGCGAAGCCGGCGAAGGCGATCAGCACCAGCGAGATGCGGGCGATGCCGGAGGCCACCGCGGGATCGAACAGCGCCAGCGCCACCAGCGAGCCCAGGAACGCGAGCCAGCCCACCGTGATGTGCGAATAGCGCACATGCCAGCGACTGAGATTGAGATAGGCGAACAGGAACACGAGCAGCGTTGCCGCCAAAATCGCTTCACCCGCCGCGCGCCAGATGCGCTCGGCGTTGTTCGACATGTCGAGCACCTTGCCCCAGAAGCCGAAATCGACGCCGATATAGACCAGCACCGCCCACGCCAGCGCCGCGGCGGCCGGAAACATGATGCTGCCCTTCACCACGAACAGAATGGTCAGCACCAGCGCCAGCAGGCCCGAGATGCCGATCACGATGCCCTGGTACAGCGTGAACGAGTTGACCTTGTCCTTGTAGGCTTCCGGCTCCCACAGATAGAGCTGCGGCAGCTTGTCGGTGCGCAGCTCCGCGACGAAGGTGATGACGGCGCCGGGGTCGAGCGTGATGCGGAACACGTCGGCGGTCGGGCTTTCCTGTCGCTCCGGCCGGTCGCCGGTGGAGGGCGTGATGGTCGCGATGCGCGACAGGCCGAGGTCGGGCCACAAGAGCCCCGAGGAAACGATGCGGTAATGCGGGGCGACGATCAGGCGGTCGAGCTGGTCGTCGGTGTTGTTGGCGAGCGCGAACACCACCCAGTTCTGGCCGCCCTCGCGGGCGCGCACTTCGATGCGGCGGACGATGCCGTCGGTGCCGGGCGCGGTGGAGACCTGGATGCGGTCCGCATCGCTGCGCTGATGCTCGAGCACGCCGGTGAGGTCGATCGCGGGCGCGTCACTGCGGACGCTGACGGCGTCGAGCGCGCGCGCGGGATACGCGGCGACAAGAATCATGAGGCCCAGCGCGATGGGCGCGAGGCACCTGATCAGACGCAAGGCCAGTTCTCCGCGTTCGACGCAAACTCTTCAGGTGAAGACGATTTCAGACCGAACGGGATGAGTTCGGTGCGTCGCGATAGATGCCACGAAAGCAAGGAAAATCAAAGGGTTTCCGCCGCCGCCTGTGGGCCGGAGGCCTAGACCTCCAACACAATTTTGCCAATATGTGCGCTCGTTTCCATGCGCCGGTGCGCATCGGCCGCCTTTTCCAGCGGGAAAGTGCTGTCCATCAGCGGTTTGACGCGGCCTTCGCGCAAAAGTGGCATCACTTTCGCTTCGATTGCGGCCACCATCGCCGCCTTGTCCGCATTACTACGGGGGCGCAGGGTCGAGCCGGTATGGGTCAGGCGTTTCACCATCACCTTGGCGATGTTGACGTTGACCTTGGGCCCGTTGAGCGTCGCGATCTGCACGATCCGGCCATCGACCGCGGCGGCATCATAATTGCGATCGACATATTCGCCGGCGACCATGTCGAGGATCAGGTTGGCGCCTTCCTTGTTGGTCGCTTCCTTGACCACGGCGACGAAGTCCTCGGTCTTGTAATTGATGGCGCGGTCGGCGCCTAATTTGAGGCAGGCGTCGATCTTGTCCTGCGATCCGACGGTGACGAACACTTTCGCGCCGAACGCCTTCGCCAGCTGGATCGCCATGGTGCCGATGCCGGAGGAGCCGCCATGGATCAGCAGCGTCTCGCCTTCCTTCAGGCCACCGCGCTCGAACACATTGTGCCAGACCGTCATCAGGGTTTCCGGCAGCGCACCGGCTTCCTTGATCGACAGCGCCGGCGGCACGCTCATCGCCTGGGCGTCCTGGGCGATGCAGTACTGCGCGTAGCCACCGCCGGCGACCAGCGACATCACCTTGTCGCCGATCTTGTGCCGCTTGGCATTGCTGCCGACGGCAACCACTTCGCCCGCGATCTCGAGACCGGGCAGGTCGCTGGCGCCGGGCGGCGGCGGATAGGCTCCCGAGCGCTGCGCAACGTCGGGCCGGTTGACGCCGGCGGCCTCCACCTTGACCAGGATCTCGTCAGGACCGGGCTGCGGCAGTGCGCGTTGTTCCGGGACCAGCACCTCCGGTCCGCCGGGCTTGGAGATGGCGACCACGGTCATTTGCGCGGGCAGCTTGTCCATGATGTGTCCTTGGGTGAAGGTGCGGGATGAACGAGGCCCTTGCTTAGCCAGCGTGATCCAAGCTGGCAACCGCCTCAATATTGTGTGCGCGAACGCAGGAGGAACGAGGATGGCGACGGAAGACGACGACCGCCCGCGCAAGAAGATCAGCCATGAAATCGGGCAGGACCTCTCACTCTTGTCGGTCGAGGAACTGACCGAGCGCGTCACGCTGCTCAAGACCGAGATCGCAAGGCTGGAAGAAGCCGCCACGAAGAAGCGCGCCTCGCGCGATGCGGCGAACAGCTTTTTCAAGTCGTAGGATTTTCACGACTCTCGTGTCCCGGACGCGGTGCGGCACGCTGTGACGCTCCGCAGAGCCGGCAACTGTTATTGGGGGCCGGCCTTCAGGTACGGTTTCCTGTCGCGCATCATAGCGTTAAGGACCGTTAGCAGCTTCCTGGCAACGGCAATGAGGGCGAGCTTGGCCGGTTTGCCGGCCTGTCGCAATCTTTCATAGAAGGCCTTGAACGGATCGGCCCGTCGAACCGCGTTGAGAGCAGCCATGTAGAGAGCGTCGCGAACGCGCTTTCGACCGCCGGCGATCTTGCGTTTGCCACGGAAGGC